>JANLSL010000435.1:0-4015 GCA_031362385.1 Alphaproteobacteria bacterium
CGGCCAGCTTGGCCTTCTCAGCCCGCCAGCGCGAGGTGATATCGGCTGACTTGCTCTCGAGATCTTTCAACTCGACCTCAAGTTTGACCAGGCGATCCTTTGATGCATCATCTTTTTCTTTGCGCAATGCCTCACGCTCGATCTTGAGCTGCAGGATGCGACGATCAAGCTCATCAAGCTCTTCAGGCTTAGAGTCCACTTGCATACGCAAGCGGCTGGCAGCCTCGTCCATGAGATCAATGGCTTTGTCAGGCAGAAAGCGATCAGTGATATACCGATGCGAAAGCGTGGCCGCGGCCACCAGCGCGCTATCAGAAATGCGCACACCATGATGAAGCTCGTATTTCTCTTTGATGCCGCGCAGGATCGAAATCGAATCCTCGACCGTTGGCTCACTTACAAAAATCGGTTGAAAACGCCGCGCCAGGGCTGCGTCTTTTTCAACATGCTTGCGGTATTCATTCAGCGTGGTGGCGCCAACACAATGCAGATCACCACGGGCTAATGCAGGTTTGAGAAGGTTTGACGCATCCATTGCCCCTTGCGCGGCCCCGGCGCCCACAAGCGTGTGCATTTCATCAATGAACAGGATGATTTGCCCAGCCGCCGCCGTGACTTCATTCAGAACCGCCTTCAAGCGCTCTTCGAACTCACCGCGGAATTTAGCGCCAGCGATAAGTGCACCCAAATCGAGAGTCAGTAATTGCTTGTCTTTAAGGCTCTCGGGCACATCACCATTGACGATGCGCAACGCTAAGCCTTCGACGATAGCGGTTTTGCCAACGCCGGGCTCTCCAATCAACACGGGGTTATTCTTGGTGCGGCGCGAGAGGACTTGCACCGTGCGGCGAATTTCTTCGTCACGGCCGATGACAGGGTCGAGTTTTCCTGTGCGCGCGGCCTCGGTCAGGTCACGGGCATATTTCTTTAATGCATCGTATTGATCTTCGGCCGAGGCGCTGTCTGCCTTGCGACCTTTGCGCATATCTTTAATAGCAGTGTTAAGTTTTTGCGGGCTAACGCCGCAGTCAGACATAATTTTTGCGGTTGAGCCATTAGCAGCCAAGGCCAACAACACAAACTCAGCGGTCACAAAACTATCGCCAGCTTTTTCGGCCGTTTGCTCGGCCTGATCGAGCGTGCGTGAGAGATCTTGGGACAAATACATTTGCGCAGCAGAACCCTGGACGGCAGGAGTTTTGCTGAGTGTTTTTTCAGTCAGCTCAAGTGCACGCAGCGGGTCACCGCCTGCACGACGGATGAGCCCTGCGGCCAGCCCCTCGGCATCGTCAAGCAACGCCTTCAGAAGGTGCTCAGGTGTGACGTGTTGATGATTGCTGCGAAGTGCAATGGTCTGGGCTGCCTGTACGAAGCCCTTCGCGCGCTCGGTGAATTTATCTAACGACATGCTTTTCCCTCGACACCGCCCGGGTTCCCGCGCCCCGTTAGTGGCAGCGCCAAACTCCGTCAGAAGAAGAATAGCCATGATCTGGTGCGGGGTCATGCTTCATGCAAGACCCACTTTAATTTTTTTAAGCGAGGACGGGAACGATTTTAGGTAGCCTCGCCGGTGGGCTCAGCTGGCGGCTGGCCATCACGACGCCCCTTAAATGGGCGGCGCCCCTGACGCGGACGAAACCCGCGTTCTTCGCCGTTACCACGGCTCGGCGCTTGGTTTTGCCCATTGCCCTGCTGATCGCCATTACCTTGCGGCTGGCCGCCAAACAGTGTGGGCGGCAGGCCGATGTCGCCATCGGGTTCGCGTGGCGCAGATTGCTGCTGCGGCTGGCTTTGGTAGCCCTGGTCATAGCCCTGCTGGGGCTGTTGCTGGGGTTGTGAATGCGGCTGATCGTGCGCTTGAGTCCCGCTCGGAAGCAAATTTTGCGAAGGACCGGGGGGCATTTCAGAGCGGTTATAGTCGTTGTAATTGCCCTGGAAATTCCCTTGGCCATCCTGACCTTCATCGCCGCCTTGCTGCCCGCCATTAAAACGGCGTTGCTGATTTTGATTCTGGTTTTGGTTGGGGTTTTGGTTTGGATTTGGGTTTTGCTGGCCTTCAAAGCGCGTGTTCACGACACGGTAATAATGGTCAGCATGCTGAAAATAGTTTTCAGCCAGCACCCGGTCGCCCTGCGACGTTGCATCGCGCCCGAGCGCTAAATACTTGTCGAGGAGTTGTTGCGCATTGCCCCGCATCCGACCGGCGTTATGGTCGAAGTTAGGATTGCGCCCGCCACCACCACCGCCTTGGTGATGCATGCGCGGTTTGCCGCCGTTGCGGCCACGTTGCCGACCCTTCATGATTCTCTGCTACGTTATTGTTACTGTGCTATCTGCACTCAATTTCCCCGTCGCCCACCCAGTACATATGCTCGAAAGCATCACGGCAGCACGCAAGCTGCGCGGGGGTGGTCATTTGTCCGGAGTTCGTTGGTTCTAAGCGATCCCCTGATCGCTTAGGGCGATGCAATCTCTGATTTGTCGAAGCTCTGAAATGGTGGAGCGGGACAAAAGCAGGCAATGCCTTCGCTTTTCATGTTTGATGGTATTCGTCTTTGATACAGAGTCCAAGACTTTTTTTAGGTTTTTATGACTAAATTTGCGCCACGATACAGCGTGGAATCGAGGCCAAATCCGAGCGAATTTCAACGACTCGAAGTGCGGCATCCTCCAGCAGACGCGCAACCTGACCGGCCTGGCCTGAACCGACTTCAAGCGTGAGAATCGCTGGTGAGTGTGCGATTCGTTTTACATCCGTGATGATCGCCCGGTAACATGCCAGCCCATCAGCCCCACCATCAAGTGCAGCCCGCGGATCATAGCGAACTTCGGGGGATAGATTACTCATATCAACGGCCGACAAATATGGCGGGTTCGAAGCAATCACGTCGAACGGGCCTGCGAGCGCATCACTCCAAGACATACGCGCAAAACTGACGCGCTGTGCAAAACCCAGGCGCACTGCGTTGCCTTGAGCAACACGTAAAGCATCGATACTGAGATCAACGCAAACTGCCGTTGCGTTTGGGATGGCCTGCAATAAGGCGAGCGCTATGCATCCGGTTCCCGTTCCAAGATCGAGAATCCTGGGTGCGGCTATGTTCAATCGTTTGCAGTGATCAAGCACGGCACTAACAAGAATTTCGGTGTCTGCGCGCGGGTCCAACGTTGCAGGCGTGATCGCGAAGGCGAGCCCCCAGAATTCTCGGCTGCCAACAATGCGCGAGACCGGCTCACGCGCGATGCGCCGCTGCACGGCAGCCGCCAGGGCAATCTCCTGATCTGGCATGATGACCACATCATGGCGCACGAATGTCTGTGAAGTATCGATATTCAACACATGTGCAATTAAGACACGCGCATCAAGGCGCGGGTTATCAACATGGGCTTGCGTCAAAACAGTGGAAATTTCAGCAATCGCGTCGCGCAGCGTTCGTGCCATAACTTTTAAGTCATTTGCTTTTAAGTCATCGCCGCAATCTTGGCGGCTTGATCTTCGGCTGTTAGCGCATCGACGAAGTCATCGACAGCGATGCCGTCGAGCACTTCTTGAATTTTATACAGAGTCAGATTGATGCGGTGATCTGTCACGCGCCCTTGCGGATAATTGTATGTCCGAATGCGCTCTGAACGATCACCCGAGCCCACTTGACTTTTACGGTCCGCCGCGCGGTCAGAATCAAGCTTCTGGCGCTGCATATCGTAAATTTTTGCCCGCAGCATCTTCATCGCCTTGGCTTTGTTCTTATGCTGAGATTTTTCATCCTGACACTGTGTGACGATTCCAGTCGGCATATGTGTAATGCGCACAGCGCTTTCAGTTCTATTCACGTGCTGCCCACCGGCACCCTGCGCGCGGTAGGTATCGATACGCAAATCGTCGGTTTTGATATCCACTTCGACTTCTTCAACCTCGGGCAACACTGCAACTGTAGCCGCCGAAGTATGAACCCGCCCGCTGGCCTCGGTATCGGGCACGCGCTGGACACGGTGCACCCCTGACTCGAACTTTAGG
>JANLSL010000479.1:0-4893 GCA_031362385.1 Alphaproteobacteria bacterium
CGTCAGCACGATTTCCACGGTGCGCTCCACACCACCGGCACCAATGATCACTGGCACTCCGACGTAGATGTCTTTCAAGCCATAAGGCCCGTCGACGTGGACCGCGCACGGCAGCAGGCGCTTTTTGTCTTTCAGATAGGCTTCGGCCATTTGAATGGCTGAGGCAGCGGGGGCGTAAAACGCCGAACCCGTTTTCAACAGGCCAACAATTTCTGCGCCACCGTCGCGTGTGCGCTGGACAATTTTGTCGATCTTTTCTTGTGTGCTCCAGCCCATCTTGATCAGATCAGGCACTGGGATTCCGGCAACTGTTGAATAGCGCGTCAGCGGCACCATGGTGTCGCCATGCCCCCCCAACACAAACGCGGTGACGTCTTCCACTGAGACCTTGAATTCTTCAGCCAGGAAATAGCGGAACCGCGCGCTATCAAGTACGCCAGCCATACCAACGACTTTATTCTTTGGCAGGCCAGAGTATTCGCGTAATGCCCACACCATCGCGTCAAGCGGGTTGGTGATGCAGATGACAAACGCATTGGACGCGTGCTTCTTGATGCCCTCGCCGACTTGGCTCATGACTTTCAAATTAATGCCCAGCAAATCGTCGCGGCTCATCCCTGGTTTGCGCGGAACACCTGCCGTGACAATGATGACGTCTGAGCCAGCGATCACCGAATAATCGTTGCCGCCTTTATAAGCAGCGTCTTTGCCTTCAACCGGAGTGGACTGGGCCATGTCGAGGCCTTTGCCCTGAGGAATGCCCTCGGCGATATCGAACATGGCCACATCGCCCAATTCCTTGAGGCCAATCAGGTGGGCCAAGGTGCCACCGATATTGCCAGAGCCAACCAGACCAATTTTACTGCGTGCCATGGGTTCAAATCCCTTTTCCAAGTGCTGAATTGTGGCCGTGGTGGTAGCGTGAATCTGAGGTTCAGGGCAAGGGAGCGTATCATGAATCGCCAATGGTTAATGAGGGGCGTGGCCGTTCTGGCCGCGACCAATCTAGGGGCCTGCATGAATCTTCCTGCATCTGCGCCACCGGCGATGCTGAAAGACCTGACGGATTTCGCGCTGGTGTACACCGATGGCGGCAAGGCCAAGCCAAAACACGTGAGCGTGGCCCAAGCTGCCGAAACACTGAAAGACTTCGATGTGATTTTTATGGGCGAGGTCCACCGCCACCCCGCCAATCATATTGCCCAGATGGCTTTATTCCGCGCCATCCACGAGCGCGCTTCGAATATGAGTCTTTCGATGGAACAGTTCGAACGCGATGTTCAGCCGATTGTCGATACTTTCATGGCAGGCAAAATGGGCGAAGAGCCCTTCCGCAAAGCCGCGCGGGCCTGGGATAACTACCCAGGCAGCTACCGGCCCTTGGTTGAGTACGCCAAAGAACATGGCCTGCCCGTGATCGCCGCTGAAGCCCCCACGATGGTGGTACGCTGTGTGGGTGAGAAAGGCCCTGAGTTCCTGAGCACCATGAAACCCGAACAGCGCGGCTGGGCGACCGCACAACTGAACCTCTTCGACGGAGCTTACAAAGATAAATTCCTCAACTTCACCACCAGTAACGCTGGCCACGGCGAAGACGGCGCCAAAGACAAGCCCAAAGGACCCAGTGCCGCGGCCTTGCGTAGCTTCGCGGCACAGGTCACGCGCGATGATACGATGGCAGAGTCGATTTATCTTCACTTGCTCAAAAACCCAGGCCGCAAGGTCGTGCACCTGAACGGCAATTTTCATAGTGAATCATTTTTGGGCACAGCAGAGCGCTTGCAGCTGCGCGACCCAAAATTAAAAATAGCGGTGGTCAACCCGATTCAGGCCAAGAAAGGCGACACACTTGAAGTGAGCGCGGCGAACGCCAAGACTGGCACGTTCGTGCTGCAAATTCTGGAAGCGCCAAAAAGCTACGCCAGTGATGAGGAAGAACGCAGCGCCATCACCGAGCAAATGAAATTCCGTGGCACCAATAAGTGTGAGTTGTAAAATTTTTTGTCATCGCCCGGCCTGATCGGGTGGTGACGAGTTGTATTTTAATTTTATTCCTCCACATGCCTTTGCTTAATATAATCCACGGCTTGCATTTCGATCAGACGTGACGCGGTGCGTTGAAACTCAAAACCGCCTTCGCGGCCAGAATAAAGTTGCGCGGGCAAAACGGCGGCTGAGCAAATCAAAACCGTGCGGTGTTCGTACAACGCGTCAACCAGGGTCACAAAGCGCCTGGCAGCATCTTTCATTTCTTCCGACATTTGCGGAATGCCGCTCATGATCACGGTAGAATACTGCGCAGCGATGGCCATGTAGTCAGCGGGGCCCATGGCTTTTTGGCATAAGTCTGAAAATGCAAAACGTGCCACGTGGTGTGCGCTGGCGGGAATTTCGATGCGCCGTCCTTGGCTATTGATAAAGTCAGGTTGAGGCGACGCGTGATCGGTCATGCGGGCCCACGCTTGGTCAAGCGCTGCCCCCGCCACGGCGTCCAGAGGTGAATAATAAACAGGCGAGCCCATCAAGCGGCCCAAGCGATAGTCTTGCAATGCTTCAAGTGCGAGCACCTCGAGCTTGGTTTTAAGCAGGCCGATAAACGGCAGAAATTTCTCGCGTTGCAAGCCGTCTTTATACAACTCATCGGGATGACGATTGGATGTGGCCACCACCACCACGCCGCGCTCGAAGAGTTTTTGGAAGAGGCGGCTCACAATCATGGCGTCAGCGATGTCACGCACTTCTAGCTCATCCAGACACAGCAGCGTTGTGGTGTCGGCGATACCATCGGCCATCCCGGGAATAGGATCACCCACATCGTCACCGGGCAACTGCCGCAGCCGATGAATTTCAACATGGATGTCACGCATGAAGGCCTGAAAGTGCACGCGTTCTTTGGTTTTGATCGGCACGTTCTGAAATAGCAAATCCATCAACATCGATTTGCCACGCCCGACGCCGCCATAAAGATAAATACCTTGAGGTGGCGGTTGGTCAATTTCTGCACTGAGTCCAAAGCGCTGCATCCAGCCCTGCTTGCCGCTTTTGGGTGTATAGCGCAGCAGGGCGTGATGAAGACTTTGCAAACGCTCAGCCGCAAGTTTTTGCGCTGGGTCAGGCTTGAGTTCACCCAGCGTCATCAGTTCGCGGTAGCGGAAGATGGGGCCTTGGGTCACGGGCGATATGTCATGCTAAAAAGCATGTCGCCCGAACAGAGGTCTGCCGGGCGACATAGCAAAAGCGAAAAGGTTTTGCCTTAGCCGTCGGCGTTGATTTTCGTAATCAGGTCGCCCAGCGTTTTCTCGGAAACATCGTTGGGCACTTGGCACGTCCCAGCAGCCATATGACCGCCGCCGCCATACTTCAAGCACAGATCACCAACATTGGTTTTCGACCCACGGTCGAAGATCGACTTACCAATGGCAAAAACGGTGTTTTGCTTTTTCAGTCCCCACATCACGTGGATTGAAATGTTGGTTTCCGGGTAGAGCGCATAAATCAAGAAGCGATTGCAGGCCCAGATGGTTTCTTCATCGCGCAGATCAAGAATGACCAAGTTTTTATAAACCTTGGTGCAGCGTTTGATTTGCTCTTTAGCCTTGGCTTCGTGTTCCACGTACAGATCAACACGCTCGATCAAATCAGGCAGCATCAAAATTTTATCAATCGGAATTTCAACGCACTTGTCGATCAACTCCATCATCAATTGATAATTTGAGATGGTGAATTCGCGGAAGCGCCCCAAACCGGTACGCGCATCCATAATGAAGTTCATCAAATCCCACCCTTGCGGGTTGAGCACTTCGTTTTTATTGAATTGTGCGGCATCGCCCTTGTCGACCGCGATCATCAAGTCATCGCCGATGCGCGGCAGCTTTTTTTTGCCGCCGAAGAAGTCATAAACCACACGCGCGGCAGACGGGGCCTTGGAGTCGATGATGTGATTGTCTTTTGCACCCACACGCACCGTTTCTGACAAATGGTGGTCAAAAGCGACCCGCACACCGTCCACATAGGGCAGGTTCGTGGTAATATCGCGGCTCGAAATCTCGATGACGCCGTCTTGCATGTCTTTGGGGTGGACGAATTTGATTTCGTCGATCAGCTTCATCTCTTTCAAGATTGCGGCGCAGACCAATCCATCGAAGTCGCTGCGGGTCACCAGACGGAACTTTTTGCCTTCTTTGAGAAGGTCTTCAACTGTAACAGGCATCACATATCCCCTCGACAACACTGCATTAGGACTGAAAGATAAACAGGTGCGCAAGGGCTGACAACGCCTCATACGCCTTAATTTTGCAAGGATTTTCATGGATTTGGAACATTTGAGACGTGTTGAAAGCAAAAGCCCGCACCCCCGCCCCCGAGTCTGGCTGGCGCACACGCTGCCCTTATGCATCGCGGCTGTAGTTGCGCTGCCGCTTTGGGGCTGCGGATCAGCCCCCTTCGTGGATGGGCGCCGGGAAGCAGGGCAAACCGCGCCCGTCGGGCCTTCGACGCCCGACCGGGTGGCGATATGCTATTCGAATAGGGGGACGACACCCAAGGATGTGCTGAAGCTGGCGCAATCTGAATGCGCAAAAACCAACCGCGCAGCGCAATTTGATGGGCAAGACCCATTCCGCTGCGCGCTTTTGGCCCCAACCCGAGCGTTTTTTAAGTGCGTGGGGAAGTAAACGGGGCAAATAAAAAAGGCCGCAGCGACGCGGCCTTTTTATAGTCAGCCTCAACCAAAACTACCCCTGCCGTTCGACCATTTTCATCTTGATGTCAGCGATGGCCTTGGCCGGATTCAGCCCTTTAGGGCACGTCTGCGTGCAGTTCATGATGGTGTGGCAGCGATAGAGCCGGAAGGGATCTTCCAGGTTATCCAGCCGCTCACCGGTGGCTTCATCA
>JANLSL010000481.1:0-5545 GCA_031362385.1 Alphaproteobacteria bacterium
CAATAGTGCTTGATATCGGAGTCAGCTCGCGCATTGCGCCTGAAGTAAGGGTGATTGTGGATTTAGTTGACCCTGATGGTTCAGGAGCCTCGTACAATTTGGGTCAGTTTGAAAAGTTTGATATCAAGCGTAGCGATGGCCTGATGTATTCTAGCAAAGCTATTAACCTCGTTTCTGTGCTGGCTACACCGCGCGGCACTGTGCGTCAGTTCGATGCCAAACAAGTTCCGTTGCGGGTGAAAGTCGAACGCAAAGCCGGAAGCGGTGGTGGGTTTGTTTGGGTCACTTCGGCCAAGGTTGTCGGCAAAGTCCGAGAACTGGAATAATCACCCTGCCTGTTGCGTGGCCATCCATTGGATGGCCCACGGCCTTAGCCCCAATACCCCAAGCCCCTGTATTGCCCGTCATAGGCCTGGACCGCTAGGGTGGTCTTGGTTTTGCCGGTGGTTTGATCTTTGGCGAGGGGCTTTGCAGTGGTCAGTTCAATACTTCGTGGCGTAGCGATTTGCATTTTTACGGCCACCCTTTCCCATGCCGAAACACTTCGTGTCGGCGGCACCCAGGCCCCGCCAACCCTTGGCAATCCGTATTCCGCCGTTGGCCCGCCGGCCAGTACGGTGTGGACCCCCATCTATGATGGTCTGACTGTCATTAACGTTGAGGGCAAAATTGCCCCAGCCCTGGCGTTGAGTTGGCGCAATGCCACACCCACAACTTGGGAATTTAAACTGCGCTCCGGCGTGAAATACCACAACGGCGAGCCGTTCAGCGCCCAAACTGTGGTCGATGTGATTACGCTGCTGAAATCACCCGACATGCAGCGGTTTTTGGTTGCAAGCGAACTGCGCGGCGTCAGCGCTGTCAAAGCGCTTGATCCCCTGACGGTACAATTTACCACGGCTGAACCCGATGCGGTTTTGCCCAAACGCTTGAACATCGTGATGATGATTGAGCCCAAAGCATGGAAAACGATGGGCGCAGATGAATATGCGCTCAAGCCGATTGGGACTGGCCCCTACAAATTGATTGAATGGGGTCGTGGCAATGCCCGCATCAAGTTCGAGCTTGACCCACAGTCATGGCGGGCCCCAAAACCCGGCCCAACGCCGATTGTCGACAAGGTTGAGTTCATTACAATTGGCGAAACCGCCTCGCGTGTGCAAGCAATTATGTCGGGTCAAATTGACATCGCACTGGCGCCAGGGCCTGAAGACATTCAAATTCTGACCGACGCAGGCTTTAGTGTCAAAAGCCAGCCGCTGGGCGTAGTCATGAGTATCGCATTTCGGACTGAACGCCCCGAGGCGGCACCCCTGAAAGATAAACGCGTGCGCCAAGCGTTGAATTACGCTGTTAACCGACAAGGCATGGCGCAGGAAATATTGAATGGCCGTGCCAGTGTTGCCTCGCAAGGTGCCACACCTGAGACGTTTGGGTATAACCCCGACCTGAAGCCTTACCCCTATGATCCGGCCAAAGCCAAGGCCCTGCTCGCAGAAGCAGGGTATGCCAACGGGTTTGCGTTACGCACTGAAGTGCTGACGAACCTGGGCAACTCCGACACCACACTTTACCAAAAGATGGCCGAAGATTTGGGCAAGGTTGGCGTCAAGGTGGAATTGCGATCAACTACTTTTGCCAGCTGGGTGCGCAAATATAACACCAACGAGTGGGGCGATATCGACGCCTTCTCGCTGACCTGGAACTCGGCCCCGTTCCAAGATGTTATTCGTCCCGTGGAATACTTCTCATGTCTGAAAGCCGCCGCTTTTTTCTGCGACCCCGCAGTCGTTCCGCTGATCAAACAAAGCAACCAAACAATGGACGAAACGGCGCGCCTTAAATTACTCCGCGAGATCATGGCAAAATACCAAGACACCGCACCAGCGTTGATATTGGTCGATTTTCCGAATTTGATGGCGTTGGCGCCACGCGTGAAGCTAGCACCGCTGCGTGTCGCCGGGCTGGAATTTGAAAACGTCGTGATGACCAGGAAGTAACCGCATGAAAACTGTCCTCAAAGCCATCGGCGCACTTCTTGCATTGGCTGTCATTTTGATCGGCGGGATCACCGCAGTTTTTGTAAGCCGTTCGGGGATAATGCTTGACCGGGGCCCCGACCAAATCACCGCATGCACGGCGATTGATGGCCAAGGAAAAAGTGGTGAGGACATTTTGATTGACAGCGAACGCAGCCTTGCTTTGGTCTCGTGGCTTGACCGACGCGGGGGTGCTGCCGCCCTGGGCACCGTGGGCCGCATCGATTTGACCGCGGCCGAACCTAAAATTGAAAACGCAGTCGTTGCCGACCCGCCAGATTTTCACCCCCACGGGATGTCTTTGTTTATTGGCCCCGAAGGCCAACGCGTGTTGTTTGTGATTAACCACCCCGCTGGCAAGCCGCACCGCATGGAAGTGTTCGAAGCGAATACCGACGGCATGTTTGAACACAAGCAAACCATCCAAGACCTCCTGCTGGTGCGCCCCAACGATGTGCAAGCAGTGGGACCCCGCCAGTTTTATGTCGCCAATGATTCCGGTGCGAAAAACGGCCTTGATAAAATGCGCGAGATGGTTTCTGGCGCAGCGCTGGCGGCAGTGACGTATTATGACGGCCAGAAGTTCTCAGTGGCCTATGACGGCGTGGCCTCGCCCGGCGGCATCAATGCATCGCCTGATCTTGGCACCATTTATTTGGCCGAAACCCAGGCCATGCGGGTGGTCGCCTTCACACGCGATGCAAGCACGGGGGCTTTGGCCAAAACCGGCACGGTGGATTTAGGCAGCCTGCCCGACAACATTGATGTGGCAGCAGATGGCGCATTGTGGGTCACCGCGCACGCTAATGCTCTTGCCCTTGTGCAGCAATTTGCTGATCCCAAAAAAGTTGCGCCCACGCAAGTGTTCCGGATTCCAAGTGGAAGCATGAAAGCAACCCAAGTCTTTTTCAACACGGGTGATTTGCTTTCAGCCGGAAGCGTGGCAGCGACCTTGGCTGATAAAATGCTGCTCGGCTCGATCACCGATAAAAAAGTAATGCTGTGTAAGACGCCTGTTTAGTTTTTACGGTCATTTCTGCGTGCATCAGGGGTGACAAGATAAGGAGCTATTTATGAAAAAGTTTCTTCGTGTTCTCGGTTGGATTTTTGGCACTCTTTTTGTGGTGCTGGGTGTCGCCTTCGCCTTCCAGGCGTGGACTGACCGCGACATCCCGGCCGCCACGTTAGAAAAGAAATACGCCAATGCCGAATCAAAGTTCGTCATGCTTGACGGTGTGCGTATGCACTACCGCGATGAGGGCCCGCGAGATGCGCCTGTTGTTGTTTTGGTTCATGCACATTTTGATAGCTTGTTGATGTGGGACCCCTGGGTCGCGGCACTGAAAGACAAATACCGCGTCGTGAGATTTGACTTCACTAGCCACGGCCTCACGGGCGTCGACCCCAAAGGTGATTATTCGCTCAAACGCACTGTCGATTTGGTTGAGATGCTGGTTGAAAATTTAAAGCTGGGCCAATTTTCTATGGCCGGCACGTCCATGGGCGGTACTATTTCCATGCACTACGCCAGCCGTCACCCGGACCAAGTTCAGAAGCTCATCTTGCTCAGCCCTGGCGCACTCAATACCCGCATACGCAGCCGCGATACGCCACCGCCGTTGCCACCGGGCATTGACCTGCTGAAGATCATCACGCCTAAAATGATGTTCCAAGGCCTACTGAATAATGGCTATGGCGATAAAAGCAAAATTACCGATCAGTTGGTGACCCAGTGGTGGGAGATGATGCGCCGCGAAGGCACCCGCGAAGCCGAGATCACGCGCAATCGGCAATATATTTCGGGTGATGTGGATGCCCTCATCCGCACGCTAACGCAACCCACCCTGATTATGTGGGGCGAGAAAAACCCTGTCGTTGCTGTCGACCAAGCCAAACAGATGGTGGACCTGATGACATCAGCCAAGTCTGTGCGCCTCATCGTGTATCCGGGCGTTGGCCACATGGCTGTCCATGAAGCGCCCGAACTGACCGCCAAAGATGCCCGGGCGTTTTTCGATGGAACGGAAGCTGCAATGTAGCCGGTTTTACGCGGCAGCTTTCATGGCTTCGGCGCGCAAGGATTGGACTTTTTGATTGCCCGCGCGCGCGGCACACGCTTTGTACCACGCAGCGGTTTTGGGCCACGGTGATAAATCAAAATTGCTGCGCACCATATATTCCATAACGCAGGCGACGTTCAGGTCAGCCAGGGTGAACTGCGCACCGC
This sequence comes from Alphaproteobacteria bacterium, assembly GCA_031362385.1. GTDB lineage: Bacteria > Pseudomonadota > Alphaproteobacteria > Rhodospirillales > Rhodospirillaceae. The sequence goes on from JANLSL010000481.1 coordinate 4,267, forward strand.
AAATAAAGTCAGATGATTGCAACACGGCATCGAGCACGCCAACAATCGGTTTGCCCTTCTCGGCCAAATCAGCCAGCAATTTGTGGTCGCGCTCGTCTTCTTTTTTGAACAGCACTTCGCGCAAACGGCCATATGCTACGGGCTCTAATTCAGCCGCCGCCCACAACGTCCACTGCATACATTTGGCTTGGCCCTTTTCTTCGGCTGGCCACAGCGCACCTTTGCCATACTTCTGCGCGATGAACATATTGATCGCCAGTGATTCAGCCATCACCACATCGCCATCAACGATGGATGGCATTTTACCTGCCGGATTAATGGCTAAATATGCAGGCTGCTTGTGCTCACCCTTGCGGAAATCCAGTGACACCAAATCATACGGGGCCTTACATTCTTCGGCAGCCCAAATATTGCGCGACGCGCGTGACATCACCGAACCATAAATTTTTAGCATCTCAACGCTCCTGTTTTATGACGCAAGTTTCATCTGGTTGACTTTTTGGTTGGCCGCACGGCCCAGGCACTCGTTCACCCATTTAAGAACAATCGGCCACGGCGCAAGATCAAACTTCGTGCGCACCAAATACTCGGCCACCGCCGAAACATTCAAATCAGCAATCGTAAATGCTGTGCCAGTCAAATAGGGGGTGCGGGTGAGCGCCGCCATCAGCACATTCAAGGGCGCTTTGGTGCGCTCGGCCAGCGCGTCTACATTTTTCTGGTCGCGCTCGTGCTCTTTTTTAAAGACAAACTCGACCAACCGGCCCACGGCTGGCGGTTCTAGTTCTGTGGCGGCCCACAAAGTCCATTGAATGCACTTGGCTTGGGCGGCTTTGTCGGCGGGCCACAGTGTTCCTGCGCCATAGGTTTGCGCAATATACAAATTCATTGCCAACGACTCTGTCATCACCACATCACCGTCCGTCAGCGCTGGTACTTTGCCCGCCGGATTGATGGATAAAAACTCTGGCGTCTTGGTATCGCCCTTCAAATAATCAGCGGGCACATGCTTGTAAGCAACGCCAAGCTCTTCCAACGCCCATAAATTGCGCGACGTGCGCGAGGCCGCTTTGCCATACAGGGTAATCATGTGCGGTTTTCCTTCCGGGTTTTGTAACGCGGGCGCTCCACCTTCTCGACCGGCGCGGCAATTCCCCAGTCACGCCCCCACTGCAAGCCCGCCAGTGTTGTGTTGCGTGGGGTGTATTCAGCGCCAATCCAGCCGTCGTAGCCATGCGCATCGAGCAAGTCGAACAGGTAGCCCCAGTTCAACTCACCC
>JANLSL010000491.1:0-4665 GCA_031362385.1 Alphaproteobacteria bacterium
GCCTGATTTCCAGCATAAAGTGTGCGCAAGCGGGAATTGCTGATTTGGAACGCATTGCCATTGAACGCGCGCAAGACCAAGCCCTTGCCGAGTTGCTTCTCGATAAAGAAGCGCCCATCACCGCCCGTAGTGCGACGATCAAACCGCGCCAGATCACTTTCGATGTAAGGTCCAAAATGGTTGTACTCGAGGCCATAAGAAAAACCCCATGATTGAATATCATGTCGATAGTTAAACGTGGCCTCATAACGTGGCTGCTTACCGAAGCGGCGTTGCAAACCATTAAAGGCATCTCTGACTTTTGAGTTCTGCAACAAATATGTACCGCTGATGACGCCATCAAAAAGGCCAAGTTTGGAAAGTTTCAAACTTCCTTCGAAGCGCACACCATAACTTTTACCATCCCCAAGGTTCCCTGGTGCCGAGAGGGTGGGCCCTAACAGAACCTTATCGTTGACGTCATTCACGCGCTTATAAATGCCCTTCACCTGCAACAGGCCAGCATCATTGGCCAGGCGGTATTCGTTGCCCAACTCAAACGCCCAGGCTTTTTCAGGCACCAGATTTGGATTGCCTGCCACCAATTCATTGTCGTCGCGAATAAAACTTGCCGCGAAATCCTCAAAGGTCAGTTGGCCGACTTCGCGCACGAACGAGAAAAAGATGCGGTCGCGGCTGGAAGCGTTGTACCAAGCCTTCAGGCTGGGCTTAACGAACTTAAATTTGCGATTCTCAACAACATCCTGCCCTTTTTGGTCAAGCTGTGAAAACTCAGCCGCCACGCCAGGCTCGATTTCAAACTTTGGGAATGGTTTCCAGGTATAGCTCGAGAAGATCTCGATGCGATCTTCTTTGATTTTGGTGTCACTATTCAAAACCCGGATATCAACGCGCTGACCGCTCACGATGTTAAAAAAATCCAAGTCCTTGCTAAAATTGGTCTTGGCCCCCTCAACACCGAACTCAACTTTTTGGGTTGGCGTAATTTCAGTTTGAATCGTACCGCGCAGAATTTTCTCGGTTCGCCTTTCGTCGCGTGCATCCCCGCCTGTCTGTTGCGGGGCAAAGCCAAGCACCGAGAATATCTTGCTATCGCGGGTGATAGCGTTGCTGTTAAAAACAGCGAGCCCTAAGAACTTGGAATGATCACCGAACGGTTTGATGTAATCGCTGGAGAGTTCAAGCTTCTTGTCATCGCCCTTGGTCATCGTGTCTTTGGCGAGTGTTGGCGTTTCGCCCGCCGGGGTAATTACATAAAAGCGCGATACATCGCGATCTTTTTGTGGATAGGCAAAGCCGTAAAAATTGAATTGCAGGTTTTCGCCACCAGCAAAGGCATAGCCGACGCGCGCGCGGCCCGTAAACTCTTGGCGATCGCGCCCACGATTTTCTTCCAATCGCCCGGTTGTTTGGCCTGTGCCTGAAACGACGTAGTCACGCACATCAACTGGCTGAAGGCGCGCGCGGGTTTCGATACCCATGGTGGCACTCCACGGCCCGGTCTCGATACTGTAGGAGAGCTGCCCCGTCGACCTTGTCTGACCAGAACTGAGGAGAATAAGTCCAGTCGCAAAGGTACCAGAACCAGCAGATTTATCAGTCCGCAAGATAATGTTGACCACACGGCCCCCAACACTTGAGTCAATTTCCTTCACATTTCCGCTAATCACTTCAATGCGCAGAACTTGGCTGGCCGGAATGCGCTCTAAGTAATCAGTAACGTTGTTATCTTTTCCTGTGTTTCGTTTGCCATTGATCAGAATCTGAGCTGTCTCAGAACGCAAGCCGCGCTTGGCCTCACCTGCTTGGAACGATGCACTGACAATGCCCGACATTCCTGGAATACGCTCCAGCATGTCTTTGGCACTGACCACGCCGTAAGCTTTAAAGAAATTCTCGTCGTAGACTGTAACGCCGTTCGCAGCTTTAGATTCAGGGGGTGCGCTCTCGGTTTGGGCCAGCGTCGGGCAAACCGCAACCGCCCAGGCGGCGGCACATAGCGCAGGCAAGAACGAACGCAGCGCTAAAGCCATAGAAACCCCAACCAGAGATAGTCATTCCCCTCCTCCAATCGCGGAGGAAGAGCGCGCACATTACCGATGGCTTAGGGTAATACCAGCACTAAAGGCAGTAAATTTTGAGCAAATATTCGCTCTAAGAACGCAAAGTACAGAAAATGGCGGGTGGTTCCCAGAGATAGTCGAGCACGCGGGGCTTACCGCATCTGGGGTTGTGATAAATCTTCAAGCTCATTTTTTCTTTTCAAACCGGATTAGGTCTTCATACGCGCGCGTCGCAAAAACTTTGCCCTGGTCGGGTCGCGGTGCCCAGGCGGCATCAAAATCAGCGGTCGGATTTGAGGCCAGGAATTGCTCCAGAGTCTTGCCGCTGCGAATCGCCTTGGTGGTGCGCTTTTCCATTTCTTGCAGCATTGCGATACTGTCTTTTAACTCTGCTGTGTTGGAGAGGGTACCGTGGCCTGGAATAATTTGAGTATCAGCATTGGTCGCAGCCAGGATCGTTTTGCGGGCTTTGATCATGCCGCGCAAGGTTCCACCACTTGCCGTATCCACGAACGGGTATGCCGCGCGCACGTACACATCTCCGGTGTGAATAACATTGGCTTCTTTGAACACGATCATCGCGTCGGTGTCGGTATGAGCGTCTGGCAAATGTACCATTTGCAGGGTCAGCCCATTGGCCCGAAGAGTGCTGGTGTCGGAATAGGTCAGAACCGGCAGGGCTGCTGCTGGCGAGGGTTCAAACTTCATATTCATAGCCGGCATGATTTGATTGGTCGACATGCGCGTAAAGACATTCTCCTGCGCGATAATGCGAATGCCCGCCCTGCCAAAGCCCTCATTGCCTCCCGTATGATCGAAGTGCCAATGGGTATTGAGCACATATTTGATAGGTTGGGGGGTAATGGCTTTCACCGCCGCAGTTAGCCGATCAACCATTTCGGCAAATTGTGTATCAACCAACACTGCGCCATCATTGCCAACTGAGACGCCAACGTTACCGCCAGCCCCCATGAACATATGTACCCCATTGCGTAATGGGATGTCTTTCACCTCGGCCGTGCGCGTAAGTTGCGCCAGCGCGGGCCCAGCGGCACCTGCGCCAATTCCAAGTACCAGAAGGCCCGAAATGAAATGATGTCGCATGTCATTCTCCCATTTTTATAGTGCGTATAGGTTTTCACGGTTGGCTAAGCCTTGCAAGTAGCACACGCAGCAACGAACAATATGCGAGCATGATCAACGGATCATTTGGCGGCTCCGGCCTTGGTATGGCAGGGTAAGACATGTCATCGCCCAACGATATCCCTCATCAGCCACCAACGCCTCTTTGGGGGCCACTCAAGTTACCTGAATTTCGCCGCCTCTACTTCTCGTTATCCATTACCCAAATCGGCGGGTGGATGAATGGCATCGGCTGTTCATGGCTGATGACATCACTCGATGGCACAGCTCTTATGCTGGGCCTGGTGCAAGCTTCGTTCATGCTGCCCGGTGTTTTCCTGTCGCTGCCCGCCGGAGTGCTTGCTGACAAAACCGACCAACGCAGACTCATCCTCATTTTCAGCCTCGTTATGATGGCGGTATCAGTCGATCTTGCGGTCCTTGCCGCGCTGGGCTGGATTGGGCCTTGGTTGCTGCTGGCCCACACGCTGGCGATGGGCAGCGTCTTTGCCCTGCAAAACCCAGCAATGTTGTCGGTGATTCAAGAAATGGTTCCGCGTAATTTGTTGCCGCAGGCCCTGACGCTCAATTCCATTTCCCTGAACGTCGGCAGATCAATTGGGCCGGTCATTGCCGGAGCTGTGATCAGTGCCTTTGGCGCAGCCTGGGTCTTCTTGATCAACAGCATTGGCTACGGGGCATTAGCCAGCGTCTTTATTGGCCATCGCCGCACCGAGATGCGCCAGAATACCCGAGAAACATTCATGACCGCGATGTGGAACGGAGTACGCTTTGCCATTACTGAGCGGCGGTTTCGCGGCATGCTGATCAGGCTTTTCTTATTCCTGAGTTGTGCCAGCGCCCTGCTGGCACTGATGCCCCTGGTTGCCAAAGTCATGCTGGGTGGTGGGCCTGGCACTTTCGGCACACTGGTGACGTGGGTTGGCATTGGCGCCGTTATTGCTGCGTTTAGCAGGGGTCAGATCACCTCAAAAATCAAGCCTGACATGCACATTCACATCAGCGTGGTCATGACGACGATTGCTTACATTGGCTTAGCATTCGCTGACACCCTCATCACAGCAAGCGCGGCTTGCTTTATTTATGGTATTGCCTGGACTAACGGCACCATCACTTATCAAGTTGCCACGCAAATGAGCCTGCCGTCGTCGATGCGCGGGCGCGGCGCCTCGCTTTTCATTATGACTTTTGGTGCCGGGATGATGATGGGTGGGCTTATTTGGGGGGCCGTGGCGGATTTCGATGGCATGAAAGTATCGTTGATTGGGGCTGGCATCGGCACTTTTATTTTAAACCTCTTCACATCGCGCCTGTCTTTGCGTTATCCCGACACTCCATCAGAACAGTGAAAGAATGGCCATGGCCAAACACCCCGTTCCGCGCCCCGGTATCGATCAAATCCGGGCATATGTTCCGGGTCAAACTGTCGAGGCGCAAGGGCGCAGCATCAAACTTTCGG
>JANLSL010000493.1:0-8679 GCA_031362385.1 Alphaproteobacteria bacterium
GCCCTTGTCGTCCTTCGAAATTACGATTGGAGGTTGATGCGCAGCGCTCACCGGGCTGCAAAATATCGGGGTTCATGCCAAGGCACATTGAACAGCCTGGCTCGCGCCACTCAGCGCCAGCGGCAACAAAAATTTTATCCAGGCCCTCTTCTTCGGCTTGATGCTTGACGAGGCCCGAGCCTGGCACCACCAACATGCCGACGTGGGCAGCAACTTTTTTGCCTTTGAGTATGGCTGCCACAGCCCGCAAGTCTTCAATGCGACCATTGGTGCACGAGCCAACAAAAACTTTATCTACCTTGAGCTGCTCTAACGGCTGGCCAGGCGTAAGGCCCATATACTCAATCGAACGTAAAGCAGACGAGCGTTTGTTCGCATCGGTCATAGTGCTGGGGTTGGGAACGTTGGCTGTAATCGGCAGCACATCTTCTGGACTCGTTCCCCAGGTCACGTGCGGCACAATATCGGCCGCATTCAGGCGAATTTCTTTATCGAATTTTGCGCCGTCGTCGGTCTTGAGCGTCTTCCAATAAGCAACAGCCTGTTCCCACTGCACAGCTTTGGGCGCGTGGGGCTTGCCCATAAGATAAGCGAATGTTTTTTCATCGGGTGCCATCAGGCCGGCGCGGGCACCAGCTTCAATCGTCATATTGCAAACAGTCATGCGTGCTTCCATCGACATGTCGCGGAAGGCCTGACCAACGTATTCAACCACATGACCAGTGCCACCAGCAGTGCCCATGCGGCCAATGATGGCCAGGATCAGGTCCTTGGCTGTCACACCCGTTGGCAAAGCGCCGTCAACAACAACCCGCAGATTCTTTGACTTCTTCATCTGCAGTGTTTGTGTGGCCAACACATGCTCGACATCTGATGTGCCGATGCCAAACGCCAATGCGCCAAACGCGCCGTGTGTTGCAGTATGCGAATCACCGCAGACAATAGTTTTTCCGGGCTGGGTGAGACCTTGCTCGGGGCCAATAATATGGACGATGCCCTGGCGAATATCGGACATGGGAATGTAAGGTACGCCAAAATCGCGCGCGTTGGTTTCCAGCATATCGAGCTGCAGGCGGCTTTCTTCGTCTTTGATGATTTCAAGGCGATCTGGCGTGGTGGGCACGTTATGATCGGGCACCGCAATGGTTTTATCGGTGCGATGCATTTTGCGCCCGGCCGCGCGTAAGCCTTCAAAGGCCTGCGGCGTCGTCACTTCATGCGTGAGGTGAAGGTCGATATAGACCAGCGTGTTTCCGTCCGCGTCGCTGTGAGCGACATGACTGTCCCACAGTTTATCGTAAAGCGTACGCGGCGCGGCCATAACCATCGATCCCTATCGCGAACATGATCCCATCACCGCGAGCGCCTGGCCAAACCAAGCGCCCGCGCGATTTATATACTTAAGCTTTGTCTGCATCAGACGCGGTGGACACGCCTTCGCTACCAACCATCATATCTTCAGCAATGCGGGCCGAGCGGCCACGACGATCGCGCAGGTAATACAGCTTCGCGCGACGCACTTTGCCACGGCGAACTAGCTCAACCTTGTCGACCACAGGTGCATACAAAGGGAACACGCGCTCAACGCCTTCACCGAAGGAAATTTTACGCACCGTGAATGACGAATTGATGCCGGCGTTTTTGCGCGCAACACACACCCCTTCGTAGGCCTGAAGGCGGCTTTTGTCGCCTTCGGTGACTTTCACCATCACACGCACGGTATCACCGGGCGAGAATTCGGGCATGGTTTTGCCAGACATCAGCTTGGCAATATGGTCTTGGTTGATTTTTTCGATCGCATTCATGACTGTCTTCCTTTGCACTTTAAACTTTTAGTACCATTGATACGTTTTCTCGAGCCAATTTTTTCGTCTCATCCTTTGGGCGCTTTTTGCGCCACATACTTTGCCCATAAATCGGGCCGTCGTTCTTTTGTCACCGCTTCGGCCTGTTCTTTTCGCCACGCCGCCACTTTGGCGTGATGCCCCGACTTCAACACATCTGGCACGCCCAAATCTTTCCAAGGGTCAGGCCGCGTGTAGTGCGGGTATTCCAACAAACCGGTCTCGAAGCTTTCGTCCTCCAAACTTGCGTTTTTTCCAATCACGCCGGGCAATAACCGCACCACCGCATCCAACATCGTCAGCGCTGCCAACTCACCGCCCGAGAGTATAAAATCACCCAGGCTAATCTCTTCAATCTGCCGCGCATCGAGCACGCGCTGATCAACACCTTCAAACCGCCCGCAAATCAACGTCACCGTTTCTTCCGTCGCCAGCGCCTTAACCCGTGCTTGGGTCAGGGCCGCACCCCGGGGGGTGAAGTAGATCAGCGGCCCCTTGCCTGGGTACGACGCTTCAATTGCATCATCCAAAACATCAGGCCGCATCACCATTCCGGCACCGCCGCCGCTAGGGCTGTCGTCAACCGTGCGGTGCCGATCAGTCGCAAAACCGCGAATGTCAACCGCCTTCAAGTTCCACAGCCCATCCTCAAGAGCTTTTCCCGCCAGTGAGTGCCCCAAGGGACCGGGGAACATTTCAGGGAAGAGAGTGAGAACGATTGCGCTGAACTTTTCAGCCACGGCGTTTCACCGATGTTGTTTCATTGCGTTGGTCGTCGTCTCCTTCTTCATCATCTTGACCGTCTTGATCGTCATCACCGTCGTCAAACAATCCTGGCAACGGCTCAACACGGATAAAACCATCTTTCATATTGACCTCGGCGATAGCCGCACTTGTAAAAGGCACCATCACCGTCTCGTTTATTCCGTCGCCCACTTCGATGATGTCGCCACCGCCGAAGTTATGAACCGCAACTACGGTTCCCAGCTCTTCTGCCGTCGTCAGCACCACTTTCAATCCCACCAAGTCGGCTTGGTAGTATGTGCCTTCATCCGGCTTTGGCAGCTTGGCCCGCGCCACGAAGAACTTAACGCCCTTCATATCGTCGGCCTGGGTGCGGTCAGCTACGCTTTTAATGCGCGCAATCACCACGCCCTTTGCTTCACCCACCACAGTGAGTGTCCACGTCTTTGTTCCGTCCTCGCTTTCCACCGGCCCATAGGCGCCAATATCAGCAGGATTTTCGGTGAAGCTCTTGATCCGAACCTCACCCGCGATGCCCTTCGCGCCAACAATGACGCCCAGGCAAACACGTGGAACTGACGCGGCCATCGCCGGACCCGCCGACCAGGCTTAACCGGCCGCGGGCGCTTCGGCTGCTTTCGCCGCTGCTTCAGCCGCTGCCTTCAACCGTTCTTGTGCTTTGGTCTTGGGCTTATCTTTTTTGGTTTGTGGGCGATGCTTCGGCGCTTCCATCACGCCCGCTTGCGCCAAAAACTTGTGCACGCGGTCAGACGGCAAAGCGCCCACGCTCATCCAATGCTTGATGCGCTCAAGTTTCAGCACCACGCGGTCTTTGTTTTCGCGCGGCAGAAGCGGGTTGTAAGTGCCCAGACGCTCCAAATAACGACCATCGCGCGGCGAGCGCGAATCGGCCACGACGATGCGGTAGTAAGCGTGATTGGTCGTGCCAGCGCGCGACATTCTAATTTTAAGACCCATACGGAAAACTTCTCCTGTTGCTCTCGATGTTAAACCTAAAAACTCAAATCAACCGTTCTTTAGCGTCGCCCCACCGGAGGTCCGCCTGGACCACCCATTCCGGGGCCACGCATGCCAGGCATCATGCCTGGCAATCCCTTGCCCATCATTGCTCCTAACGCGCCGATGCCGCCCATTTTCTTCAAGCGTTTCATCATGGTGGACATTTCTAAATGCTGCTTCAGCAGCTTGTTCACATCAGACACCGTGGTGCCCGAACCAGTTGCAATGCGTTGCTTGCGTGAGGCCTTCACCAAATCCGGATTACGGCGTTCTTTGAAGGTCATCGAGAGGATGATTGCTTCTTGGCGCTTGACGGCGTTGTCATCAATTTTTGACGCGGCGATTTGTTTCGCGGCAGCGCCCAAGCCTGGGATCATGCCCACAAGGCCTTTGAGGTCGCCCATCTTTTGGACTTGGCGAATTTGCGACAGCATATCGTCGAGATCGAACTTGCCTTCCATCATGCGTTTGGCAAGTTTCTCGGCATCTTCTTGATTGATGTTATCAACCGCGCGCTCGACTAAGCTAACGACATCGCCCATGCCCAGAATGCGCCCAGCAATGCGGCTGGGTTGGAACACATCAATCGCATCAATTTTTTCGCCCAGTCCGATGAACTTGATGGGTTGGCCCGTGACCGCACGCATCGACAACGCCGCCCCACCGCGCGCATCGGAGTCAACGCGCGTTAATACAATCCCCGTGAGGCCCAATGTTTTATGAAATGCAGTTGCCGTGGCAACCGAGTCTTGGCCGATCATGGCGTCGGTGACGAGCAGTGTTTCATGAGGTTTAATGAGATCGCGCAAGCCCGCAACCTCAGCCATCATGTCGTCATCAACTGTGGTGCGACCGGCAGTGTCAAACATCACAACATCAAAGCCGCCCAATCGCGCTTCGCTGAGTCCGCGCTTGGCGATGTCGAATGGTTTTTGATCAAGAACGATGGGTAGTGACACCACCCCAACTTGACGTCCTAAAATTGCCAGCTGCTCTTGCGCTGCAGGGCGATAGGTATCGAGCGAGACCATCAAAACTTTTTTGCGGTCTTTGGTTTGCAACCGATTTGCTATTTTTGCCGTCGTGGTGGTTTTGCCTGAACCTTGCAAACCCACCATCAAGACCGGCACGGGGGGTTGGGCGTTGAAGCTGAGGCCACCGGACTCGTTCTCGCCGCCCAACATTTCCACCAAAGCATCGTGAACGATCTTCACGACCATCTGACCGGGGGTGACGGATTTGACGACTTTCTCGCCAACTGCTTCAGCTGAAACTTTGTCGATAAAGTCTTTGACCACCGGCAGCGCGACGTCGGCCTCGAGCAGTGCCACGCGGACTTCGCGCATCGCTGCCGTGACGTCAGATTCGGTCAGCGCACCGCGACGCGTCAGCCGCGTCAGCACGCCACCTAACTTATCTGCCAAACTATCGAACATCAGCCGTTCAATCTCTCATACGCAAAGCACAAACATCGCCAGTGCGCGACACTCGCGGACTGGCGGACCCCCTTGGGGGCGGATATGACCGAACCTTAAATGATCACAACGTCTTACACGGACCTCACGGCCCGGCAAAAGGTGACGGTGTGTACGCTGCGGGGGTCAGACCCGTCAAGGTAAGCGCTGCTTCATATAAGCCTCGACAAAGTGATCAGTGAGGACCGGCCTGTTATTTGTGCAGTTTTTATGATATTTTATGTATATTTAACAGATACTTAGAGGCTATTCTCACCCTAGAATAAAGACCTCAGTGCCGCGATATAAGGTTCAGGGCTAGCGCGACCCCGCTTGCTAGACAGCCCCCAGCCCCACACCTATAACCCGCGCCATGGCTAACCCCTTATCCGCGAGTCGCGCCTCCCACAGCGCGAGCCTTCCATTCCGGAAGATGCATGGGATCGGCAATGATTTTGTCGTCCTCGACGCGCGCGCTCAGCCTCTCGATTTAAGTGCGGCGGCAGCCAAAGCGCTGGCTAACCGGCGCTGGGGCGTGGGCTGCGATGAAATACTTATTATCGAAAAGCCCCGCAGCGGCGGCGATGTCTTCATGGATGTGCGCAATGCTGATGGCAGTATCGCCGAGCAATGTGGCAACGGTGCGCGCTGTGTCGCTGATCTGGTGATGAATGAAACCGGCAAGACCAGCCTGACCATTGAAACCCTCGGTGGTCCGGTAACGGCGACCAGATCAAAAAATGGTTTGGTCACAATCGATATGGGGCTGGCCAAACTTGACTGGCGCGAGATTCCGTTAGCCGAGGCGCGCGATACGTTGCACCTGGGAATTTCTGAAGGCGCCTTGAGCGACCCGGTTGGCGTCAGCATGGGAAACCCGCACGCCGTGTTTTTTGTGCCTAACGTCGAAGCGATTGATTTAAAAACGCATGGCCCACGCCTAGAGCACCACCCCCTTTTCCCCCAGCGCGCCAATATCGAGGTGATACAGGTGCTTTCACGCAGACATTTAAGAATGCGTGTATGGGAGCGCGGGTCTGGAATTACCCAAGCGTGCGGAACAGGAGCGTGTGCGGCCTTGGTGGCAGCCGTACGACGCAACATCAGCGAACGTGCTGCAACGCTGACACTTGATGGCGGTGATTTGCAGATCGAGTGGCGCGCCGATGGCCACGTGATGATGTCCGGTCCAGTGGCCTATGTTTTCGAAGGCGTGTGGACACCGCCGACATGAACGCCGTCACAAAAAACACCAGTATTGAGGTGGTCAACTTCGGGTGCCGCTTAAACGCCTACGAGTCTGAAGTGATGCGCGAGCATGCCACGTCGGCTGGATTGAGTAACACTATTATTGTCAACACCTGCGCGGTGACCAAAGCTGCTGAGCGTCAGGGGCAGCAGACCATCCGTAAGTTGAAGCGCCAGAACCCGAGCGCAACTATTATCGCCACAGGCTGCGCTGCTCAGTTGTCACCCGACACCTATGCTGCAATGCCCGAGGTAGCGCGCGTGATTGGCAACGAGCATAAAATGAAGCGCGCGAGCTTCATGCCTGAAAACGCCGTGCCGGTGCTGACCAGCGATATCATGACGGTGCGCGAAACGGCCGAGCATTTAGTTGAAGGTTTTGATGGGCGCACCCGTGCGTTTGTCCAGGTCCAGCAAGGCTGCGACCATCGCTGTACGTTTTGCATTATCCCCTTTGCGCGCGGCAATAACCGCAGTGTGCCCATGGGTCGCATCGTTGAAGAGGTGCGCGCACTTGTGGCCAAAGACTTCAAAGAGGTTGTCATCACGGGTGTGGACATTACTGGCTATGGCACTGATTTGCCGGGCCAGCCGACATTGGGCCAAATGCTGCGGCGGTTGTTGATGGCAGTGCCAGAACTTCCCAGGCTACGCCTGTCATCGATCGATCCGGCCGAACTCGATGAGGATTTGCTGCGCGTGATTGCTGACAATGCACGCGTCATGCCGCACATTCATATTTCGGTTCAAGCGGGCGACGACATGATCTTGAAGCGCATGAAGCGTCGTCATTCACGCGCCGACATTATTTCTTTCTGTGAGAAAGTCCGCGCCGTGCGACCTGATGTGGTGTTGGGTGCTGATATCATCGCCGGGTTCCCCACCGAAACTGACGAGATGTTTGAAAACTCGCTGCACTTAATCAATGACTGCGGCCTCACGCATTTACATGTGTTTCCTTACTCGATCCGGCCAGGCACCCCAGCCGCTAAAATGCCGCAAGTGAATGGTGCAGTGATCAAACAACGAGCCGCGCGCCTGCGTACCCGCGGCCATGCTGCAATGTCTGCATATTTGGCAACACGCGTTGGTTCCACCGCGCACGTCCTTATTGAGCAAGATGGCACTGGGCACTGCGAGCATTATGTTCCAGTCAGTGTGAGCGGTGGAAAGCCCGGCGACATGGTCAACGTGCGTATTGCTGCCGTTGATGGGCTGCGGCTGCGCGGCGAACCGATTATTCCATGAATGAGAATTCTACCCCACCAAAGTCAGGCTGGTTTGGCCGCCTGAAAGCTGGCCTTGCGCGCTCATCCACAAAAATTGTTTCGGGGATTGGCGATCTTTTTACGAAGCGAAAGCTTGATGACGAAACCCTTTCTCAGTTGGAAGAACTGCTGATTAGTGCTGACCTGGGCTCAGCCACCGCGTCTCAGCTTGTTCAGAATCTTGCCAAGGCGCGGTATGGGAAAGACGTCGAAAGTACGGAGGTGCGTGAGGCCTTTGCCACTGAGATTGCAAAAGTCCTGGAACCTGTCGCCCGGCCCTTGTCGGTCGACTCTTCGAAGAAGCCATTTGTGATTCTGATGGTTGGTGTCAATGGCGCCGGGAAAACAACAACCATCGGGAAATTGGCCCAGTCTTATAAAGAGCAGGGCCTGACTTCAACACTGGCAGCAGGCGATACTTTTCGGGCGGCAGCCGTTGAGCAACTCAAAGTCTGGGGCGCACGTGCTGGCGCTACAGTTATTGCGCGTGATGCAGGTTCAGATGCTGCAAGCCTTGCCTTTGAGGCCTTAGTCGAATGCCGCAAGCGCAGTGACGATGTGCTGTTGATCGACACTGCCGGCCGCTTGCACAACAAAGAAAACTTGATGAACGAATTGCAAAAGATCGTGCGCGTCATCAAGAAAGTGGATGAGACTGCCCCCCATGCCACTTTGCTGGTGCTTGACTCAACCATTGGTCAAAATGCCCACGCCCAGGTTGAAACGTTTAAGCAAATGATCGGTGTGACGGGCCTCATCCTCACTAAGCTTGATGGCACGGCAAAGGGCGGTGTGGTGGTCGCCTTGGCCGAGAAATTTGGCCTGCCGATTCACTTTATTGGCGTGGGCGAAAGTGCAGAAGACTTGCGCCCCTTCACCTCACACAGCTTTGCCCGGAGCCTGATGGGGCTTGAACCGCAGTAGAGCAAGCCGCATTAATTTCGAATCGAGAGGCTTGCTCTATGTCTTTGTTTGATCGCGTCGTTTTTGCGGAAAACCGGGATCCACTTTTCCGCACGACGCTCTAGTTCCTACAGCTGCGGATTGGTTTTGGCCGATTCTTTCATGACACAATAGGCCTGCATGTAAAGCAGATTGATC
>JANLSL010000500.1:0-2128 GCA_031362385.1 Alphaproteobacteria bacterium
CCGATGACCAATTTCTTTTTCTGACCGAATCAAGCTCATGGCGGATTCCCAATTTCCTCATGCCGCCCTTGATGAGCAACCATGGCAATTATGCCATTAGCCTTGGAAACCTGTGCCGCTGGCTGGGACAGCAAGCTGAAGCACTCGGCGTTGAAGTTTTTCCTGGCTTCGCGGCGGCTGAAGTTTTGTACGACGGCGAGAGCCGCGTCTTAGGCGTTGCCACCGGAGACATGGGCATTGGGCGTGACGGTGAAAAAACTGAAAACTACGAGCCCGGGATTGAGCTGCGCGCAAAATACACACTAATCGGCGAGGGCGTGCGCGGATCACTTGCCAAGCAATTGATTGCCAAATTTAAACTTGATGCTGAATCTGATTTCCCAAAATTTGGCATCGGGATCAAAGAACTGTGGGAGATTGATCCCGCCAAGCACAAACCTGGGTTGGTCGTTCACACGATGGGCTGGCCACTTGATACGTCTACGGGTGGCGGTTCGTTTATGTACCACCTCGAAAACAACCAAATCGCCATTGGGTTCGTGATCCATCTGAACTACACCAACCCCTATCTTTCGCCGTTTGAAGAGTTTCAGCGTTACAAACATCATCCCGCCGTCAAACATTACTTAGAAGGTGGGCGGCGCATTTCATACGGCGCGCGGGCCATCACTGAAGGCGGCTTGCAATCAATCCCGAAGTTGATTTTTCCGGGCGGCGTGCTGATTGGGTGTGCGGCTGGGTTTGTAAACTTGCCGCGCATCAAAGGCAGCCACAACGCTATGAAAAGCGGCATGCTGGCCGCTGAAGCCGCGTTTGCGGCACTTGATACCGGTCGCCACCATGATGAACTGTCAACCTACCCGGACGCACTTTCAAAAAGCTGGGTCTATGCCGACCTTAAGAAAGTGCGCAACGTCAAACCATTGTGGAGCAAGCTGGGTTTGCTCGGTGGGCTTGGCATTGGCGGCATCGATATGTGGATGAACAACCTGGGCATCGGAATTCCATATACCTTGCGCCACGGCAAACCCGACCACGCGACATTAAAGCTGGCATCTGAATCAACGCCGATTGTGTATCCGAAACCCGATGGGAAAATTTCTTTCGACCGGCTATCGTCGGTGTTTATTTCAAATACCAATCATGAAGAGAACCAACCCATCCATTTGAAATTGCGCGATCCCTTGATTCCGATCACCACCAACTTGCCGATGTGGGCCGAGCCCGCCCAACGCTATTGCCCGGCGGGGGTCTATGAGGTGATGGAGACAGACGGTGGCGGACACCGCTTCCAGATCAATGCCCAAAATTGCGTTCACTGCAAAACCTGCGACATCAAAGACCCCAGCCACAATATCGATTGGGCGGTCCCGCAAGGTGGCGGTGGGCCTAATTACCCAAATATGTAGGGGGCATTTGGTGCAATCTTACGTCGATTTAAGTGCGCTTAGCCCCACCGACCCCGTATGATGAAAACATGATCAAAATGAATATCAAAAATCAGGCGCTGGCTTCCTTAGTCGTTATGTTGATCGGGATGCCCGTGGCCGCAAACGCGGCTGCGACCACAGCCAGCGCCAAAAGCTCTGGACTTGCCGCAGCCTTGTTGGCCGCGCGCCATGCCCGCGTGGTCGCTGATGCACCAGCGGTTACAGATTTTTATGCAAAGGCGCTGGCCCTCGACCCAGGCAATACCTCTTTGTTGCAGCGCTCATACTCAGCAGCGGCAAGCGCTGGGAATATGGATACCGCCTTCGCTGCGGCAAAAAAGTATTACGAAGCAGAAAAAGAGCCGTTGCCGATGGCGGGTCTGCTGCTAGCAACAAACCACTTCGCAAAAAAAGAATTCGACCAAGCCTGGCCATACATCGATCGCATCAAAGCTGAAAGCTACCTTGGCTTTGCCATGCCGATGATTCGGGCCTGGGCACTTGCCGCGCGCAATAACCCAGATGCGGCAGTTGCTGAGCTGGCGTCATTGCAGTCAACCAAAGAGCTCGGTGAGCTGTTTCACATCATGAGTGGGCTGTTGAACGAAACGCTTGGTCGACCGCAAGAGGCTCTGGTTCATTATGACCAGCTTGCATCGCGCATTGAGCGCCAACCCCTCTCGGTCTTGCGCATTGTG
>JANLSL010000642.1:0-1881 GCA_031362385.1 Alphaproteobacteria bacterium
CTTTGGCAAAAATCTTCCAACTGATTTCAAAAAAACCAATCCAGATCAGAGTTCCAGCAATAAAGCCCAACCAAGTGCCCACGGCCTCGCCACGATTGCGCCCCTGCCAGACCATCACGAACCCGATGCACCCCATCACCACGCTGACGATATTTTCCGAGGTGCGGATCTCAGTATCAGCATCCAACACGTGGCGCATGAGAACGAGTGTCGTATGCCCGATGGCCAGGCCAAACAAAACCGTCGCCATTGCGATGAGCCCCACCGCAGGCGGTTGATACCAAGATGCGCTGGAAGAATTGGCGGTGCTTTCAGACATGGTAGGGCTCCCCTGTGTGACATTGTTAGCCAACAGGCCCTGCTTCTTTCAAGGGCAAAATATTTGACTGTCCCCCCGCACGAGGCTGGGGCTAGACTAAATCTAAACTGTACCGTACAGTATAGTTATGAAAGCAGCAGCGGAGCCCACCGGCCCAAAACAAAAGGTCCCGCGGCGGCGGCGTGAGCCGCGCATTCGCGCCATCATTGCTGCCGCTGAAAAAGTTTTTCTCGAAAAGGGATTTGAGGCGGGCAGTCTTGATGATGTCGCGCGGCGCGCAAATGCGTCCAAGGCCACCATCTACGCCCACTTCGGCAATAAAGTGGGGCTGTTTCGTTCGATCATCAACGAAAAAATCTCTGCCGTGGCAGCCCCCTTACAACATGACGTAGCCGATCATGTTCCTGCGCGGGACGTGTTGCGTCTTTTTGGTACGGCGTTTCTGACAACCCTCCTGTCTCCTGTGGCGGTTAAGTTCTACCGCTTGATGGTGTCACAAGGAGGCCAATTCCCCGAGCTGGCGCAGACATGGTTTGCCAGCGGCCCCAAAGCTGCGATCGGATCATTGGCGCTGTTTTTAAAAGAACGCACGGCCTCTGGTGAATTAGATGTCGGTGACCCGGAACAAGCGGCTGAATTTTTTCTCATGAGTTTGCGCGGCGTTTTGCATTTGCGCGCGGCAACGCAGCTTTCAAAACCTCCCTATACCAAAGATATCGCCAAAAAGACCGCTGCTGCTGCTGATATGTTTATCCGCGCGTACGGCGTGCCCCAAATAGATAACCGGAGATAACGCCATGACCCTGCAACGGCGAATTATCATTGCTGCTGCGCTTGTCTTGTTGGGCGCAGCAGCGTGGTTTGTCACCAGCCGCATCGCAGCAAACCGTGATCTGGTGATGTATGGCAACATCGATATTCGCCAAGTTGATTTGTCATTTTTAGTCGACGGTAAAGTCGCTGAAGTGCTGGTGGAGGAAGGCGCGGCGGTCAAACAGGGCGATGTGCTGGCCCGCCTGGATGCGGCACCATATCAGTTTGCGTTAGCGCAGGCCGAAGGTACAGCAGGCCAAATACGCGCTAATGCATCCAAAGCTGAAGCGGGTAGTCGCGGCAAAGAAATTGATGGCGCGCGTTCGCGCCTGAATGAAGCACGCGCGCGGTTGGCCAATGCGCAAGCGCTGTTCGCGCGGCGCAAGGCCTTGGCGAACGATGGTAACGTCTCAAAGCAAGCACTGGACGATGCGGCGCGTGATGTGGATGTGGCCCGCGCGACAGTTTCAACCCGCGAGTCAGAGTTGTCGCTTTCGTTAGAGGGTTTTCGCAGTGAAGAAATTGACGCCGCGCGGGCTGCTGCCAAAGCCACCGACGCTGCGGCTGACTTAGCGCGGTATCGTCTCGCCCAAACCGAAATAAAAGCGCCGTCTGATGGCACAATACTGACCCGCATTCGAGAGCCTGGTGCCATGGCCGGGCCCAATGCGCCTATTCTGACGCTCGCACTCACCACGCCCGTATGGGCGCGCACGTATGTCGATGAAGCGAACCTGGGGCGCGTCCCC
>JANLSL010000548.1:0-3848 GCA_031362385.1 Alphaproteobacteria bacterium
GCCGCAGGCTTTGAGTGGCGCGAGCCGGGTTGCTCAATGTGCGTGGGCATGAACCCAGATCGCCTCGCGCCAGGCGAAAGGTGCGCAGCGACCTCTAATCGTAACTTTGAGGGCCGTCAGGGCAAGGGCGGGCGCACACATCTTATGAGCCCGGCGATGGCAGCAGCAGCAGGTATTGCCGGGCATCTGACTGATGTGCGTCAATTGGCTTAGAGCGCGACTTCGATTCAATTAAAAGCAATCGCGCTCTAAACAGAAACCTCGCCGCGTATGGCGAGGTTTCATTGGGCGGGGGATTGCTCCCCCATCACGCGCCATGAGGCGGCTGATAATCGATGCTGCAACGGCACCGATGTCGTAGCGGCCACACTCACGGCCTATAATCCGGTGGAGTCATGTGGTTTGGGCATCCTCCCTTGGTCTAGCGTTGCCGTCTCGCAGATTGCTTACGGCCTTGGGTTGCGCGGCGAAGGCGTTGAGGGATGTCTCCCGTTGCTCCTATTCACCACAGCACCATCCCAATCCTCTGCCTCGGTGCGCCGCACACGCAACACTGCGCCGCAATAACCGGGCTTGACCAAGCCCTTAGCCTTAAGCCTGATGGGGGTTGCGGGGTTGCTTTTGCGCGACTCCGGCCTCAAAAGCAGTGCTGGGATCAAGGAGGAGAACGAAAACGTATGGCTCAGGGTTCAATGATTTCGCTCACAGCGGCTGATGGCCACACTTTGGGCGCGTACAAAGCGATGCCTGCCACAAAACCCAAGGGCGCAGTGCTGATCTTGCAAGAAATTTTCGGGGTCAACAGCCATATCACCCAGCTCTGCGATGAATATGCAGGCGACGGGTATGTTGCTATTGCACCGGCATTGTTCGACCGGGTCGAGAAAAACCTCATCGTCGGTTATAGCGATATGACGCGCGGGCGTGAGGCGGTGGGGAAAATCACCGAAGCGATGTTACTTGCTGACGTGCAAGCCGCCATCGCTGAATGCGCCAGTGCAGGCTTTGTTGTGCCCATCGGGTATTGCTATGGTGGTGCTGTGGCATATCTGGCCGCAAGTAAAAATACTGGCCTTGCGGGTGCAGTGAATTATTACGGCAGTCGCACCGTCACATTTTGCGAAACCATGTCACCTTATGTTCCGGTGATGTATCACTTCGGTCTGAAAGATAAGAGCCTTTCGCGCGAAGGGATCACAAAAATAAAAGCCGCTCATCCGGCTGGAACCTACTGCATCTACGATGATGCTGATCATGGCTTTGCCTGTGACGAGCGTCCGCAGTTCTATAACGCTGCGGCTCAACACCTGGCCAAACAACAGACGTTGAAATTTTTGGCTGACGTGATGCAATAAAGCTTCGTCTTCGTGTTCTCAGATATTTTTGGTTTTGACGACATCGCAACAATTGCAGTTGTGATGCTGGGCTTTTTTGCTGCGGGCCTCGCCAAGGGCACCTTTGGCCTCGGCATGCCATTCTTTGGTATACCAGTGATGACGCTGGCAATACCGTTTCAAACTGCGTTGGCAATGTTCGTGGTGCCAAACTTTACCGCCAATTTTCAGCAAATGCTGATGGGCGGCAAAATCATTTTGTATCTACGCCGCTTTAAATGGCTGTTGGTCACGATGCTTGCCAGTGTTCCGATTTCGGTGCAATTCCTTCTCAGGGTCGATCAAGCCACTTGCCTGCTCGTTTTTGGGCTTTTGTCGGCGGCGTTCGCAGGCGTGCAAATGTTTCCGATGCGCTTCACTATTTCTAGTGAGCACGAGCGGTGGTTAAACCCGATCATGGGTCTGCTGGCTGGCGCGCTGGCGGGAGTTTCTGGTCTCTACGGGCCAGTTTTGATTGTCTACTTCATAGCGCTACGCTTGCCGAAAGACGATTTTGTTGCGGCCCTTTCGCTGATGTATTTTTTGGGCTCGGTCGCACTTTATGGCACGCTGGCCGCCGCACAAGTTTTAACGCTGCACGTGCTTGCCGCTTCAGCCGTCGGTGCTGTGGTGATCGGCGTCATGGTTCACTTCGGCCAATATGTGCGAGCGCGCATTGATGAGCAGCGCTACCGTAAATTGATCCTACTGCTTCTGATAGCCATCGGCGTCGAAATGGTCTGGCGCAGTTTTGGTTAAATCACACGTCTTCAGCACCCTGGCGTCGCGCTTCGATTTCATCAAACCGCGGCAGTTGGCCAGCGGGCAAGGCTCCCAACCCGCGTCCGAGAAAAATACCAACCGCTGTCTTCCACAGGATTTTCAGATCAAGCCCGAAGCTGCGATGATCCACATACCAGGCATCGTGGGCAAACATCTCGTCCCACGTGAAGCCTGCTCGTCCGCTGACTTGCGCCCAACCAGTAATACCGGGTCGCACATCGAGGCGGTGCTGTTGCGTCTCGGTATAGAACGCTTTGTATTCACCTGGCAGCGGGCGCGGGCCAACCAAACTCATATTACCGATGAGAACATTGAACAACTCTGGCAGGCGGTCGAGTGCTGAGCGGCGCAGGAAATTCAAAAATGAATTCCGCCAAGAGGCATCAGCGTGATTTTTTGCGCGATCAGTTTTCAGTGTGTCAAAAGTGAATACGCGAAAAGACTTGCCGCGCAGGCCGCTGCGCATCCGTCCGGCAAAGGGAAGCCATCCGCAGGCGATAAACCCAGCAGTAATGATAAAGAACACTGGTGATAGAACGATAAGCATCGCCAGCGACATAATAACGTCGAGCGCACGCTTCAGTCGGAGTGAGCGTTGCCGCCAGACTTCTTGTCGCGAATATAGTGTGGCGATTTTCTCGATGGTGTGACGAACATCGGTTACAATCCGATCACTGCTGTGTTTGCCCCGCGCTAACGCCAAGGCCTGCTCGCCAGCACGGCGCACCAGCTCACCGTCACGCAAAAAATCAGCTAGCTCACGTGCGGCGGCATCGGCGTTGTCGCCGGGCAGTGCCACCCCGGCTTGGCGTCCCTCAATCAATTCGCGCTGCCAACCTTCGCCCAAAACAGCGATGGGCTTACCCGCTGCCAAACCATCAAAAATATGATTTCCGGCATCAATTCCGCCGTCATGCCAGCGCGGTGGTATGGCAATCACGACTGTCGTGGCATTCAAAATGTGACCTAGCTCGGCGCGCGCAACAGCGGGGATGAACCATAGGTTTTTCTCAAGAACATCAAGGCGCGCCGCATAAGCATTTAAATCGAGCCGGTCGGGGCCATCGCCGATAATGGCAAAACGGTAATCAGGCGCAATGGAGAGCATCGCTGCGGCGACCTCAAGGAGCTCGGCAATGTTGCGGCCACGATGAATGTTCCCGGCGTAGATGCACAACGGACCTTTGGCGAGCTGCGGATACTTCTCGAACAGCGCAGTTTGAAGGTCGCGCGTGGGAATAAATAATTCTGTCTCGGACCCAAACGGAAGAACAGAAATAAGACCGGGGTCGAATCTTTGTGTCTCAAACCACGATTTAATCTCTGGGCTGCCCGCGAACACGTGCGCCGTTTTCCAGCGCAACATGCGCAACAAAAAACCATGAGCAAAGCGCTCAACCAAATTTCCATTCTGGCTTTTGCCTGGCAGCTCAGGCACATCAATCAGCAGTGGCGCACCTGAAAAAGCTGCAAAGCAACTCAACATAAAACCGCCTGCAAAAGGTGGTGCGCGCAATACAATAACATCGGCTTTGGTCTGCGTGATGAGCGAGAGCATCATGCGCAGGCCGTACGCAAACCCAGTCGCTGAGCTGGATGGGTATCCGAAACGACGCATTTGCGGGGCAAGTGCACGGCGAACAACTGCCAAGTTAAATGCATTGTCTTCATCACGCGTTCGCGCCGCGATGA
>JANLSL010000591.1:0-4320 GCA_031362385.1 Alphaproteobacteria bacterium
TTGCGGCGGCAGCTTGGTCTTGGAATTTGATGTTCTTGCCGTTGCCACCCAGCGTAAAAGTGTTGGTTTCAAGCGCGCCGCCAATATCCACAATGTCAACATAGTCGCCGTCGACCAAAGCCCCGCCCCCATACCCGGTTGAGGGCAGCAGCATGGCACTGATCGCCCCACCACTGGTGCTGATGACAGTGCGCGTGCCAACACTCAGCGTGGTATTGGCAACCACCGGCACTGGTTGCGTGGCCCGTGGCATATAGCTGATGTCCAGCGTTTCATTTGCACCTGGGCTGTTGACCGTTTTGGTCAGAGCACCTGTAACGCTCAGCGCGCTATTCAGGAACTTCGCCGTCGTATCGGTGGATGTCACGCGCAGGGTGCCGGGTGTGGTGCTGGTGGTGGCAGCAGCAATGGCACCGTCCATTTGGCTTTTATTCACAGCGTCAGTGTCGGCAACTGCTGCTGTCATGTTGCTAATGCGCCCACCCACTTGCAGGCCGCCGCTGATTTGCGCCGCCCCCGTCACAACCGTGGGCGCGGCGTTAGCCACATCCGTGCCATCGCAATACAACTGCGCCTGATAGCCTGTTGGTATGGTGACGCCCACACCGCCACTGGTGCGCACGGTGACGGTATGGCCTGCCGCGTTAATAACGGTGAACGCCCACTCGCGGCTGGGCACAATTAAACTTGCCGCTGCGGCCAGTGCGCCGGTTAGCTTCACGGTTTGCACTTGGCCTTGGTTGGCGGTGGCATAACTGGTCCACGCCAAGGTGGTATCGCCCGTGACGGCGATGGACTGAAAGCCCTTGGTGCCGCGATCAAGCAGGTCCAGCACGTCATTAAGTTTGGTATCGCCCCAGGTGTTCACGTTCGAGCCTAAGGACTGTTTACGCGCGCCAAAGCGCGCCGTGGCGGAATCGACCATGCGTGTTTCCTTGTTTTTAGTGTGAAAAACTAAACGGCCGTGCCGTCGAGGTAATACCAGGCGGTGCCGTTGCTGATGGCTTCAAGCCGATTACCAACCCCATCTTTCAGAATAATTTTACGGTACGCATAATTTGTGGGGTTGGGTTTAGAGGCAATGGTATAGGGCGTGCGCGACACATAAGGCCACACTTGCGCATCAAGGGCGCGCTCAGTCTCACGGGCATCGTATTTTTGGGGCAAGTTAGGCAATGGCCACCTGCAAGTTTGGCTTGGTCGGCACTGCGGCCCAGCGCGAGTTACGATCATCGCCCATGAGAGCGGTCATGCGCTCGTCGTAATACATTTTCCAAAACTGCAGCCGGTCATCGTTTTCTAAATAAATGCACAGTTCGAGCATACTGGCAGCAATGTACAAATCAGGCGCATGGGTCAGCAGCCAATTACTGGCCTGGGTGGATGAGAGTGCTGGCAACGCGGCGGTATAAATCAGGCGCAGGGTATAGCTGCGCTCAGGCGTGGGGCGAAAGTACGCCGTGGTGGCACCCACTATAGTATATTTCTCAGGCCGGCCTGTCATGGCGCTGGGGTATTGGGTGAACAGCGTATTGGGGTCGACAAATTCCAGCACCCGCATGGGATCACCGGAAATTGCCAACACCCGTGCCCCCAGAAAGTCAGCCGGCAATGCCAGTGTTTCAACGCCTGTCGTGGGGGTTAGCGCGTGATTGACACTCTCCATGTGTTTAATGCCGCCGCGCGCTACGAGATCGCGCTGAATGGATTTCTCGGCATAAGCAATCGCCCGCTTGATGGCGCTGTCAATTTGCGTGGGCGAGAATGAATCCACCACGGCTGATAAATCATCACGGTTGACCGTGTCGGCCACGGCGGCCTGGAGTTTATCGTAGGTATCAATGGCCATGGGTGAAGCTCCTTCGCGCTAGATTTTACCAGGGATCGTTCTGAAGCTGCGGTAGTCGGCATCGTTCAGCATTTTGCGCATTTTGGTGCGGTCATACTCCGGCGCTGTGCCGGGCATCCCGCCTGCGGCTGTCACGAGTTTATTCCACTCAACCATCGGCACGCGCGATGTGCAGACCCACTGTTTGCCCCGGTAGCCGCTAAACGCATTGGCCTGATCTTTGTTCAGCTCCAGCACCGCATCGACACGCTGGGTTTTACGCACCCGAATGGTGCCGTCGCCCTGAAAAATGAGAGTGGTGCGAATTTGCGTACGCGGGTCATCCTTCACATAGGTCGAGGTTTTCGCCGCCACATCGCGGGCAGCCAGGCGGTAGTGCGGCGCAATCGCTTGCACCGGTGAAAAAGTGGGCATGGGTGTGGAGTCCTTGTGAGAGATTGCAAACAAAACCCCGCCTTCTGCCGTTGACTCGCGCAGGAGAGGTCATTGGGCTGCTTGGTTTGGTAGTGTTGCGAATGGCGTTGATAGCTGCCCCGCCCAAGGCAGATATGAGTAAACTTAGTTAGCCAAAAACTGCCAAATACAGAAGCTTATGAGCAACAAACGAAATAACGCCGTATCCGGCGACCACGAGCAAAGGACTCCATCGCGCACAGAAAAATGAAACGGAGCGGGCTGTTAAATAACATAATGGAACAGAGAGAATAGCGAGTGATATATACAGCCACTCTGACAAACTAACTCCTAAGCGATAAAGGGTAAGTCCGATTGGGTAGAGCAGCTGCAGCGGAAAGAAAAATTCCAAATTATTGCCCAAAAATTGAGACGCATCGAATAGAAAAACATACCGCGTCTCAAGTTCCTCATCAAGGTAAAAAAACCACGCAGCCAAATTAGCGCACACACTGAGCGACATAAAATAAATCATACAAAACTTTCGCATGCGTGATTCCATTTTCATTTCATTTGCACTTGGGGCACACGACCTTACGTAGGTTAACGATTCAGCCGTGACCTCACTTTATTTCTGACAACCCAATACAAAGCACCAATCCCGCCATACACGATTGCATTCGCGAGTGACATTAAGGCAAATTCCAAACTACGAGGTATATCGGAGGTAATGATTGTTCCCATCAGTAACGCAGGCAAATGCAAGATTATTGCTGAGATTGTAATATAACCCTGGCCTTGGAAGGTGCTGCGACCGTATGGGAAATTATTCACGACCAAATACAAATAGGGCAACAAAAACAGAAATACACCTGCAAGCGCCCAAGCCAACGTAAATTTGGTAAATTTAACCCAGCGCTTGCTGTCCATGCTTACCTTAACCTCTTGAAGAACTGATTTGGGATCTTTTCAACGAGATCATCTACAGGACTTATCGTAGCGTCGGATGGTATGCTTACTTTCCCAGCGCGCATGCTATCGCGAACAAAGTCACCGCAATTCTCGTCCAGCAACCTGTACTCTCCCGGATTCTTTGTGCGGTTCTCAATGTACTTTTTTACTAATTCATCTTGTTCTGGTGTAGTCAGAATCCTGCGAATACTGTGCGGCTGGCTCTGATCGTCGGCCATCACGACACCGGGATCTGCCCAATATTTATCGGCCTGCGCAGGATAGAACCCAACCGTCTTATCCGTGTTAACACCGATGCCAACATGGCCAAATCCTTCAGCTGCGTCAGGATAACTGCTAATATAAAGATCCGCAACTTGCGCCTCACCCGACTGATTACGACGCATTTCATCCGGCAAATTAATTACTCTGCCAAAGGAAAACTCCCTCGCCCCCGTTCTCGGGTTCACGCTGTTTGTGCGATGACCCACAGATAACCGCGCTGGGTCAATCCCCTGGCGGGCGGCAAGGGCGGCGATGTGTTTCATCAACTCTGGTGTTTGCAGGCTGCGCGGCAGCACCACCTCGCCGGGTGTGAGGTGTGCGAGTTCGGTATCTCCGCCACGACCTTGCAGCGCTAACATTTTGGCTTGAAGCGCGTTGACGAGTTTAGGGTGTTTCGCCGCACTGATGGTGCGTAATTCAGATTGCGCCTCGCGGATGTATTCGGCGCGGTCTTTGGGCTGCTTAGTTTTGGCGGCATTGCGAATTGCATTTATAGCTGCGCGCGCGTTTTCGCCAGCTTCAGCTGCCAAATATGGGTCAATGCCGACAGCTTTAGCCGCTAGCATCGTCAAGCCTTCTTTGAAGGTGTAGGCGTTACGTGTTGCGGGCATGGGTGTGTCTTTCATTTAAGAGATAGAAAGATGGATCCCGGATGAAGCCTCCGGGATGACGAGATGTGTATGCTGAGGAAATGTGCCCCAAATTTTAGACGCAGTGGTGGCGCGTCAACTCATGATCCTGGTATAGCCGGTATACAAGTGGAATATAGAAAGCGGCAGAAACTACTTTGGTAATTCGGGCTTCGTTCGCCTCATCTGCGCCTCGTATTCGCTGCGTAATGC
>JANLSL010000633.1:0-2560 GCA_031362385.1 Alphaproteobacteria bacterium
CATACTTCGTGGGCTTTCATGGCCTTATTGCCCCCAGTGCGCGGGCCTCTGGGTTGAATCTGATCTTGTTTGTCGACAAACTCGAGCTTGGCGCGTTGTCTGTGGCTGCAACCGAACCGGTGGACTGGCCTGCTTGGCGCAAGACGATCACGCAAGGCCGTGTATAAAGCGAGTGCCAGCCTTTTTATTTTTGATTCAAGTGTGAGTTGAATGACTGCTGAAAAAAAAGCCATCGGTATTGTTGACCGCCTTGAGAGTGAATACCGCACCTCAGTCGATGCGCTGCGCACGGCGCTGAAGAGTTTTCTGGCCGATGGGCGCGCGCCTGACGCAGGCTTGCGGCAATCAGGGGCGTTTAGTTACCCCGAATTGCAGTTGCACTGGCCGCCGGGCAAGCCGTTTCCGAAAATAGGCCGTGCCTATGCGCGCATGAGCCAACCTGGCCACTATGCCACCACGATTACACGGCCTCATTTGTTTCGGGCGTATTTGATCGAGCAACTGAGTTTGCTGATGGGTGATTTCGAGGTTGAGATTGAAGTTGCGCGCTCGCGCCAGGAAATGCCGTTTCCGTATGTGTTGGATGGCCAAGCAAATCGGCTTGACACAGATATAAGCTCAGCCGGAATCGCCCGTTATTTTCCAACCACAGAACTGGCATTTATCGGTGATGAGATTGTGGATGGCTCGTGGGCGTACGATGCTGACACGCCGCGCCCGTTGGCGCTGTTTGATGGCCTGCGCACAGATTTTTCGCTGGCACGGCTGTCACACTATACCGGGACACCGGCCGAACACGTGCAGCAGTATATTTTGTTTACCAACTACAATCGCTATGTGGAAGAATTTGTGCGCTGGTCATGCCAGCAGCTTAAAGCAGGGGGGCCTTACACAGGTTTATCAACGGCGGGCAATGTAATGATTACCGCCACCACGCCCGATCCAGAATCAGTTGTGGCCAACTCATCGTGGCGTAAACATCAAATGCCCGCGTATCACCTCATGGCGCCGGGCAATGCTGGTATTACGTTGGTCAACATTGGTGTTGGCCCGTCTAATGCCAAAACCATCTGCGATCATTTGGCGGTGTTGCGCCCGCAAGCGTGGTTGATGATTGGCCATTGCGGTGGCCTGCGCGGCTCGCAGACCATTGGTGATTATGTGCTGGGCCATGCGTATTTGCGCGATGACCACGTGCTTGATGGCGTACTGCCGCCCGAAATTCCCATTCCGCCGATTGCCGAAGTTCAGGTGGCCTTGAACCGCGCAGCTGAAATGGTGACCGGCGAAACCGGCGACGGGCTGAAGCGCCGCCTGCGCACGGGCACTGTGGTCACCACCGATGATCGAAATTGGGAGTTGCGCTATTCCTCGAGCGCGCTGCGCTTTAACCAAAGCCGCGCCATCGCGATTGATATGGAAAGTGCCACCATCGCAGCACAAGGGTATCGGTTCCGGGTGCCGTATGGCACTTTATTATGCGTGTCAGACAAACCCCTGCACGGCGAGATTAAAATGCCGGGCCAAGCCAATGCCTTTTATGACCGCGCCATTGCCCAGCATTTGCAAATCGGCATCACCACCATGGACCTGCTGCGCAAAGAAGGCCCACGGCTGCATTCGCGCAAACTGCGCAGCTTCGATGAACCACCGTTTAGGTAGGGTGGGGTAGGGTAATGTGGATTCCCGCTTTCGCCCACCTTCGCTAAAGCTTCGGTGGGCTCGCGGGAATGACGACTGATGTTTTGTGCAACGCTCGTGCCACACCCACACCTCGTCATCCTCGGGCCGCGGCTTCGCGGACCCGGGGATCCATCGCGCAACACATGCTGACATCGTAAATGGATTCCCCGAATGAATCGGGGAATGACAGTTGAGTTTATTTCTTCTGCCGTAGCCTCTCCCACACGGGGAGAGGTTTAGTTTTTTGCGCCCCCAATTAAAACCTCTCCCCATTTGTGGGAGAGGTCGACACAGAGTGTCGGGTGAGGGGGTGATTTAACTTCGAGCACCTTGGTTATCGTTCTGACATGAAGCACTTCACCCCTCACCGCCTCGCTGTCGCTCGGCAACCTCTCCCCCAAGGGGCGAGGTTTTAATTGGAGTCCTCACTCAATCCCTCCCCGCGGTGGTTCAGTCACCACAGAAATAATGTGCCCAAATTCAATGAGGGGCAACGCGCGGGCCACACCCACACCTCGTCATCCTCGGGCCGCGGCTTCGCGGACCCGGGGATCCATCGCGCCATGAGCTTTGGCGTTGGTTGATGAATGGATTGCCCGAATAAATCGGGCAATGACGGCAAAAAAAAGAAGGGGGTGTGTATTGGGTTTTAATTTTCTGCTGCAGCGCTGTTCTTCATCGCCCTGCTCTTAATCGCCCTGCTCTTAATCGCCGTGTTCTTTATCGCCGTGTTCTTTATCGCCATGTTCTTTATCGCCATGTTCTTCAGTTCGCGCCCAAAAAAGAAGGCGTCCTTATCCCCGCGCTTGATCAGCGCATCGGCAATGACTTTGGCTTGTCCGTAGGTGGCCGTGGCTGGCGTGACGCTGATATTGTC
>JANLSL010000635.1:0-2209 GCA_031362385.1 Alphaproteobacteria bacterium
TCGGCCCAGATACATAAATGCAGTATTGTCCGACACACGCGCTGCCTGCTGCATATTATGTGTAACAATCACAATCGTGTACTGACCGGTCAACTCGTTAATGAGGTCTTCAATTTTAGCGGTGGCGATAGGATCAAGGGCCGAGCAAGGCTCGTCCATCAACAGCACTTCCGGGTCGCCCGCAATCGCGCGCGCAATACACAATCTTTGTTGCTGCCCCCCTGAAAGCCCCAACGCGCTATCCTGAAGGCGGTCCTTCACTTCGTTCCACAGCGCTGAGCCCTTTAAAGCCCGTTCGACGGTTTCTTCCAACAGCGACTTATCGTTAATGCCATCAACCCGCAGCGGGTAGATCACGTTCTCAAAAATCGACATTGGAAACGGGTTGGGCTTTTGAAACACCATTCCCATACGCTTACGCAACGCAATAACATCTGCGCCACGGGCATAAATATCCTCACCGTGGAGCCTCATCTCGCCCTTTATTTTCAAGCCATCGACCAAATCGTTCATGCGATTGATGCACCGCAAAAGTGTTGACTTACCGCAACCTGAAGGTCCGATCAGCGCTGTGACCAGGCCCTTCTCGATCGGCATCGTCACCTTATACAAAGCTTGCGCAACACCACCATACCACAAATCAAGATCCTTGATCTCGAGCGTTGCCCCTTGGCCGCCTTTCTTGACGTGATAAATCGTCTCGTCAAAGGTTAGGTTTTGAACATCCATATTCATAAATGCCTCACTAGAATTGGCTTCCGGCGAATTTTTTCTTCAGCCGGTTGCGCACAATAATCGCTGTCAGGTTCATGGCGAAGATCAAGCCGATCAACAGCATGGTCGTGACAAACACCATGGGCTTACCTGCCTCAGAATTGCGCGACTGGAAGCCCACATCGAAAATATGAAAGCCCAAGTGCATAAAACTGCGCTCGAGATGAACGAACGGGAAAAACCCATCAACCGGCAGTTCAGGGGCCAACTTAACAACACCGACCAGCATGAGTGGCGCCACTTCGCCCGCGCCGCGTGCCATTGCCAGGATAATACCAGTCATAATTCCTGGCAGTGCGCGTGGCAGTACGATGTACTTAATGGTCTGCCATTTCGAAGCGCCGCAGGCGAGCGAGCCCTCGCGCATTGAACGCGGCACCGCCGAGAGCGCTTCTTCTGTCGCGACAATCACCACTGGAACGGTCAAGAGCGCAAGTGTCAGCGAGGCCCACAACAGGCCGCCTGTTCCAAAAGTGGGGTTGGGTAACCGCTCTGCATAAAACAACTGATCAATTGATCCGCCGAGCAGATAGGCAAAAAAGCCCAAGCCAAAGACGCCGTACACAATTGACGGAACACCCGCCAGATTATTGACCGAAATGCGCACAAACGACACCAGCCGCCCCTGCTTGGCGTACTCGCGCAAATAAAGCGCCGTGATAACGCCGAACGGCGCTACTGCAACGACCATCATCAGCGTCATTGCAGCAGTCCCAAAAATAGCCGGCAGAATACCACCCTCAGTGTTGGCTTCGCGGGGTTCATCAGAAATGAACTCCCACCAGCGCGAAAAATAGACCCCAATGCTTTGGAGCAGGCTCATATCGTTGGCTGGGTAGATGCGCACAATCGCATCCATCTGCACAACTTTCTCAGTGCCCCCCACTTCAACAAAAGTCGCGGTATGAGCTTTGTTCATGTCACGCAGCTTGGCGGCCCTTTCTGCAAGGACTGCGTATTGTTCTTGTAGAGCTTTTGATTTCTCTTCGAGCGCAACTTGAGCTGCTGTGTAAGGGGCGCTATCGCGACCTGATGAGATCTCGACCTTTCGAACATTCAACCGCAGCTGATCAAGCTGGTGATTGATTTTGCCGACATCACTCTTCTCGATTTTCTTGATGAGGTCACGACGCTCACGCGACAGATTATGAATGTCGATAAATTTAGGATCGTAGATACCGCTAACCTCGACGGATTGACCCTCGACCATGACTGATTTTAGATACGCAATCAGTGGTCCCCATTCAGCGCGTTCCGCAAACAAAATTGCCTTAGGCTTTTCGGTCTTGACGATCTCGAAATCAGAAATCCATCGAAAGTCTTCGTTGTAGATGTCATAATTCCCAACACGGTAAAGTGTGCGGGAAGCAAAGCCGTCATTTTCGCTAAGGATACGCTGACGCTCGGATGGCAGCTTGGCAACGTCACCAGGGGC
>JANLSL010000663.1:0-3466 GCA_031362385.1 Alphaproteobacteria bacterium
TCCGCAGCCTGATGAACAACTTTGCCATCGCCATCTCGATTGGCCTGCAATACGGCGTACCGTTGGAAGAATATGTTGACGCCTTCACATTCACCCGCTTCGAACCTGCCGGTGCGGTTGAAGGCAATGCCACCATCAAAATGGCAACCTCGATTTTGGATTACCTGTTCCGCGAACTCGCAGTCTCATACCTGGGCCGTCACGACTTGGCGCACGTCGAACCACACGATGTACTGCCAGACGCCATGGGCGACGGCGTCGAAGCAGAAAAACTTTTGCAAATTGCTGAGAAGACCGTTTCCAACGGATATATCCGCTCAAGCAATCTTTACTTCTTGAAACAACCTGCGCGCGGCGGCACCAGCACTACAGGCGGCGGGCTCGCCAATGGAATCAGCGGCGGTGTCAGCAGCGGAATGGCCGGGACTCACACCAGCCCCACTGCCATGGCTGGTATGGCGCCGGTGATGGGATCAGTCGCTGAAAAATTTGAAACCCATGTGAGGGTTACCGAAGTCACGCAATCGCGCACGTCTTCACTTACGGCGGCGCGTCTGAAAGGGTACGAGGGCGATAGCTGCCCCGAGTGCGGCAATTTTACTCTCGTGCGGAGTGGCACCTGCATGAAGTGCGAAACCTGCGGCGGCACAACAGGCTGCTCATAGTGGCTGAGGCCTACGCAAGCCCATGACCACGGCACTTCCGGTCAGCTTGGCCAGCGTTGCCATCTCAGACCCCGTGAAAGTGTCAGGCTTTGGCGCAGCGCAAAGCCCACCCTTGAATGTGGATGCCTGTTTTGCCGAATTTCTGCGCCGTGTGGTGCCCTCAAGCCCGGCATACGTAGCCGCAAAACACGCCGCCAGTGAGATCGCGGCAGACTTGCGTACTGAGTTATACCGCAACGCTCATCTCAATGTGGCCGAGACCGATCACATTGTCGTCGGCAGTGTCGGCAAACGAACGGCCACAGCCCCCATTAAAGTTGTCGATTTGCTTTACGCGCTGCCCCCGAAGCTCGGGATCAACAAGGCAGGCGATGGACTTAAAACAGCCTGGGCCGTGCTGAAGTCCAAACACAACGATGCTGAGATCACGGCCGATAACACAGGCGTTCTGGTTCCGCGCACCAGCATTATCGTCAAAGTACTGCCCTGCCTTCCGCACGACGGCGCTTTTTTGGTCCCTGGCCTGGCGACACTCGAGCGCGCTTCAGGGTGGAGTGTCACAAACCCTATCGCCGAGGCGGCAACCTTGCGCCTGATGGATTCAATGTATGGCAACCGTCCGCGCCTGATGATGGCTGCGCTGAAAGCATGGCGCGCGCACAATAATGTTCCAATCCCCTCGTTTACACTCGAGTTGTTGGTGCAAGATTTTTATTCCAGTGCGCCACGGCCATTTGAGTTAGCGCTGGCCCTGGTGGATTTTTGGGCGTGGGCTAAAAAGCGCACCCCCGCTACACTTAAACCGCCCGGCGCTTCAACGGCTGTGGTGATTGATGCAGCGTGGCATGGCAAAGCAAAAGCTGCCTATTGGCGTGCATCACTGGCACAGCATCATGTGGCGCAACATAAAATTGTCGATGCCACGTTGGAATGGCGCCAGACCTTAGGGCCATTGTTTCCGGTGGCGGGGGAACATACGCAGGTGTTGCCGCTGTTTGGCGACAAGCGCCGCAAGCAGAACGTAGCATAAAGCGAGATTTTACCTGGCTTGGATGCTGCCCTAAAAATGGAACGTGAACCTGCGCAATACAATTGATGCGCGACTCGGTTGTGGCACTCTATCGTGGAGCTTCGTACAAAAACCGCGTCCGTACGGTGCCCTCGATGGCGGCAAGATCCTTGCGGATTCCCATTCCCACTTCCACGCGCCCCTTGACGTCCGTGACCACATAACCGATTTCACCATCGGTGCGCAGATACTGCCCCGCGATGTTAATTTTGCGCCGTGCAAACACATCGGTGATTTTCGACAGGACACCGGGCACGTCACGATGAATGTGCATAAACCGAGTTGCATCAGTTTGGGGCGGCAGTGCGACTTCCACAAAATTGACCGCACCCAAAGTGGAACCGTTATCAGAGTACTTCACCAGTTTCTCAGCCACTTCGGCACCAATGTTGGCTTGCGCTTCCTCGGTCGAGCCACCGATATGCGGCGTGAGAATAACGTTCTTGAGGCCTTGCAGTGGGCTTTTGAATTTCTCGTCACCGTCTGCCGGTTCTTTGGGGAACACATCCAACGCAGCACCGGCAACATGACCCGACTTCAGCGCTTCAGCCAGAGCTTCAATCTCAACGACCGTTCCGCGCGAGGCATTAATAAGGTGCGCGCCCTTTTTCATCTTTTTCAACTTTGCCGCGTTGATCATATTTTTGGTTTGGGGTGTCTCGGGCACATGCAACGTCACGAAATCAGACATTGCCAGTAAATCATCAAGTGAGCGGCAGACTTGCGCATTACCCAGCGCCAGTTTCTCAATCACGTCATAAAACCGCACCTGCATTCCCAGCGCTTCAGCCAAAATTGACAGCTGCGTACCGATGTGGCCATAGCCAATGATTCCCAGAACCTTGCCACGGATTTCGTGACTGCCTTTGTGAGACTTGTCCCACCCGCCTTCATGCGCCGTCCAGCTTTTACGCGGAATGTCACGGCTGAGCATAATGATCTCGGCCAGGACCAATTCGGCCACCGAGCGTGTATTTGAGTAAGGTGCATTAAAAACCGGCACGCCCTGCTTCTTGGCAGCTTTCAAGTCCACCTGATTGGTACCGATACAAAAGCAGCCCACCGCCAGCAGTTTCTCGCCTGCCGCAAGAATTTCTTTAGTCAATTTTGTGCGCGACCGGATGCCCAGAATGTGAACATCTTTCAACTTGGCCTTGAGGTCCTCGGCATCCAGCGCCCCGACCAGCGATTCAACCGCCCCATATCCCTGGCGCTTGAACAACTCGATGGCTGTTTTGTTGATGTTTTCGAGCAACAACACCTTGATTCGGGTCTTGGGCAGCGACAGCTTTTCTTTGGCCATAAGAATCCTAGTCCGGTGCCGCGGGTACCGCGAAATTGAGTTGAACAAGGGCTGTGCCTACCACATTGTTACGCCTGGGGAAAAGAGCCCCCCTGCCCGAGGAAAACCGCCATGATTACGGTTTCCAGGAAACTTGGCCCGCTGAGGGAAACGCACGTGCAGACAAAAGAGATCGAAACCGTAAACGCGCAAACGCTAAAAGCCATCAAAGGGGGCGACCTTTCGGCTGTCACTTACTATGGATTCGTTGACGCGACGTTCTTGGATGTGCCGCCATTTGTGATGTTCACAAACAATGACTGCTCGGTATGCGCCGAGATTCTCAGAACCGGCGTCTTTGAACTTGGTTCTATGCGGCTGTGGGTAAAGCTGGCTCAATCAGCAACGGGGATTCTCGATATCGGCGCGTACTCGGGCATTTTTGCACTG
>JANLSL010000673.1:0-6695 GCA_031362385.1 Alphaproteobacteria bacterium
TCATGTTTGTGATGCAAATTATCAGCGAGCAGTATTTGTACCAGGTTCATAAAAGCCCCATTTGGGTGGCCGTGCCTTGCCTCTATTTGCCGTGGCGCGTGTGGCAAGTTGTGCGTGGCTTTCAGGTGATGGAGCCTTATCCGCATCTCACCTTGGTCACCTATACGTTGTGGGTGCTTTTTATACTCTGGATCATCAATATCGGTGTGCACCTGACCGGCATTCCTGGCTCGATGCGTTATCGCCAGCACAAAACCGTAACGTGAAAGCGCAAGATGAAAGCGACCAAAGCTAAGTTTGACTGGTTGGTTTTTCTGCACCGCTATATCGGGTTGGTGTTGGGGCTCTGGTTATGTGCGGTTGGTACTTCAGGCGCAATCTTAGCGTATTATCGCGAGATCGACGTTTTCCTTCATCCAGAATTGTTCGCTGCCAAAAACA
Organism: Alphaproteobacteria bacterium; assembly: GCA_031362385.1. Taxonomy (GTDB): domain Bacteria; phylum Pseudomonadota; class Alphaproteobacteria; order Rhodospirillales; family Rhodospirillaceae. Next base: position 442 of record JANLSL010000673.1, read on the forward strand.
GCCCACAACATCCTGACTTGGATGCCATGATCGCGCGCGTTCAAACCGCATACCCTGATCGGTTTATTCTCTATCTGGAAAGGTATGCGCTTGGCCGCGACGAGACTTACCCATTTATTCTCACTGAGCCATTGCCACGCACGGCCACCGGCCTCGATCTTTCGTCAGTCGGTAATTACGATGCTGCCATGGATTTCCAAGTCTTTGTCGATCCTGCAAGTGCTGAAATTGTCGGTGCGCGATCTTATTGGACCTGGATCAATGTGCTGCGCGGGTTTCACCGCGAGCTCTTCACGCCCCCTTATGGCCGCAAGGTGATGGGGGCTGTGGCACTCTCATTGTTTATCAGCGCGGTGATTGGTGGTGTGCTGTGGTGGCGCGATGCGCGCAAACATTTCAAACGCTCGATCAGCTTGCGACTATCAGCCGCTGCCCCACGCCTGATTCGTGACGGTCATACCGTGTTCGGTTTTTACGCCACGCTTTTTATCGGCTGGTTGTCACTCTCGGCGGTATTCTTATGCTATGGCGGCTTGATGCGTGAGGCTGCCGACTGGATTCTACGCGCTGGGAAACCTGCCCAGAATTTCGAGTCTACCGCGCTGACAGTCGAGAAATCCTCACCACCCGCAACGCAGATGATCTCATTTAATACGGCGCGCGATACGGCGCTGACTGAGCATGCCAACTCTGACGTCGTGCTGATACGCATGCCAAAATCTGCTGCTGGCCGCATCACATTCCGTCTTTATCCAACTGATCAAGATTTAACCGTCTACACCCGCCAAGTGTATGTCGACGCCGGATCAGGCGAGATTGTCGGCAGGTTTGATCCCGCACGTCAGCCGTGGTCTGACTCATTGTTCGGGCTTTGGCTCATTTGGTTTCATAACGGTACAATGCTGGGTGACGTGGGGCGCGTGTTCAATATCTTCGCTGGCGTGGTGCTTGCGTCGCTATTTCCAACGGGTATTTATATATGGTGGAAAAAGCGCCGGGCGCGCATGCCCAAGCGTGTGGTTGCTGCGGGCACCCAGTCCCATATCGCCGTCAGCGCTGCGGAATAGAGCACTCGATTCGGGCTTGTTCCTGGGTCGCTGCACGGGTGCCTTAGAATTTCCCATCGCAGGTGAACGGCGCATTTAATCTTTTTAGGTGCATTCTTTGGCAGTGATTCCGCCAGAAAACGGCTTATCCACAAGCGAGGGTTTTATCGTACAACGCCATACATTTTTTTGTTGGTCATCGTCTTAGCTTTGGCGTTACAACGGCCTCTGGAGAGATGAGGGGGGTTAGAGTTCGAGATGGCTTCGCCACGCTCAAAACCAGCGCATACTAATAAAAAAGGTGCTGCCCGTAAACCAACGGCTGCACGGCGTAAACGCGCGCCAAATCAGGCCGGAGCATTAAGCGCCAGTGCGCTACAAATTTCTTTCGATACGGCGCCGGTTGTGACTTTCAGCTATCGCTATACAGACAATGTCACCCATGGTTTTACAGAGATCAGTGCCCACGCCAAAATACTGCTCGGAATGAAAGCCGCTGAGCTGTTGAAGTCGGCTGGCGGATTGCGATTACACCCTGACGATGTTGAGACCTTCCAGAGTTCAGTTTTAGGCGCGATGGCCAAAGCAGCACCCGTTGATGCTCATCTCCGGGTTCTGCATTCTGCCAGCGCGGCGCGCTGGGTTCACATTAACGCGTGGCTGACCAGCACTGACAAGAAATCCAAGATCTATAGCGGGCTCATTCTTGATATCAACGCCCGCAAGAAAACCGAAGCCGACACGGTTGGTGTTCTCGCGCGCATGGAGCAAGCTCAAGTTATTGCCAAGCTCGGCTGGTACGACAACAATCTCAAAGACCGTGTGATCGATCTCACCAGCGATTTTGCTGATGACTTGGGGTTGCCATTCGCACCCGGTGGGCGGGTGACAGGAGCTGCGGCAGATCGGTACCGCGAGGCGTTTTTGAATGCGGTCCACCCCGAGGACCGCGAACGCTACGTGGCCATTATTTCCGATCCGACATGGCGGCGCACGGAATTCGACTACCGCGTTCTCACACGCGCCAACGAAGTGCGACATTTGTGTTCAAGAATTTTGCGCACTGCCGACAAGAACGGCAAGCGTATCAGAGATTTTTGTGTGGTTTTGGATATTACCGAGCGCAAGCGACTTGAGGAAGACTTACGCGCGCAAGCTGCAACCGATCCTTTGACCGGAGTGGCTAATCGTCGCAGCTTTGAAACGACCTCGCGCCGCGAAGTTGAACGCGCCCGGCGCTATGCCAAACCTTTTGCGGTTATCGTGCTTGATATCGATCACTTTAAAAAAGTCAACGATACCTACGGCCACGATGTCGGTGATTTTGTCTTGAAGGGCCTGACTGCAATTATTTTGGAAAAGTTGCGAGTCACCGACGTTTTAGCGCGACTTGGCGGCGAAGAATTCGCGGTACTGTTGCCTGAAACTGATATTGATGCAGCAGCCTCGTTGGCAGAACGCTTGCGTTATGCCGTTGCGCATAGCCCCGTCGCGACGGCTAAGGGCCCGCTAACGATCACTGTCAGTCTGGGCGTGGCTCAACATGCGCTGAATGAGCCAGCGATTGATGCAGCATTTAAGCGGGCTGATGAAGCGCTTTATGAAGCCAAGCATAGTGGGCGCAACAAAGTAGTTGTTGCCAAACTGCCAAGCCTGGTGCGTTCAGCAGTCTAAATAACAAGAATATCACGAATTTGTCATTGCCGCGTCATAGCGCGGTTGCGCGCGCATGATTGAATACGTGTCATATAAAAAAAGAGGGCGGTGCTTTGCAGCACCGCCCCAAGTTTCAGGGACGCACCTGTTGAGTGTGGTTGAGCTTTCAGCCCTACAGCACCGCCAGCATGCAGGCGACAAGCGGGTGTCGCACAACATCCTGAGGGCCTAACCGCACAATCTCGGCATCAGAAACAGTTTCTAATCGTTTCGCGATATCCATCAGCCCCGACATCCCTGGCAAAAGGTCTGTCTGGTCGGGGTCACCGGTGATCACCATGTGTGAATGCCACCCCAGCCGTGTCAGCAGCATCTTGATTTGGCCATAGGTACAATTTTGCGCCTCATCGATCACCACGAACGAGTTATTGAGTGTTCGCCCGCGCATATACGCAATGGGGGCAATCTCGATCGTGCCGTCACTTAAGTATTGGCGCAGGCGTTTGCCACCCATTCGGTCGCTGAGCGCGTCATAGAGTGGCCGAAGATAGGGCGACATCTTCTCTTCCATGGTGCCGGGCAAGTATCCCAGCGCTTCACCAGCTTCGATGGCAGGCCGTGACAAGATGATGCGATCAATTTTACCGGCCTCAAGTTTTGTCACCGCGCAGGCAATAGCGAGATAGGTTTTGCCCGTGCCCGCGGGGCCCAAAGCGAGGGTCAGGGGCTTGGCCTCGATCGCCTCCATCAATTGTCGCTGGTTGTCGCTGCGGGGTTTGACGGTTCGGACGAAGCTTTGGTCGCGGCTGTCGTCGCGGGAATGGTGCTCGCGACCATGCTGATCACGCAGATTCTGATCACGATGGCTCCGATCCCGCGTGAGTGGGTCCCACCCACCCGGAATGGCGTGAAGTTGTACTGCGCTGCTGTCGTCGTTGTGTCTGTGCTTACGCGCTGATGACTTCTTTCCCATTTCGAACATGTGCTCCTGGTTGGAAGAATGTGGTCCAAGACCGGTATCGGCCCTGGTGGCGGCATCACGACGGTTCTGCGGTTCCTCTCCATGACCGACTTTTTGGTGTTGTGGTGCTGAAACGAAATCGCCTCCCTGACGGGGAGGCGCGAACAAGAAGGCTGGCAGGTGATGATGGCGAAGGGGCTGGCTCTGGCGTGGCTCCAGCCTGGGATCGGGCTGCGATGGGCCCGGATCTAAGCTTTGGTTGTGATCGAACGCCACAGACATTGATAATGGCGAAAGTCCCCTTCTGTTGAACCTATGATCTCAGAGATTCGGCAAAGAGTCACTTTATTTTGTATGAAGCCTTCAAGACAGCTACTATATGTCGATAATAGCTGACTATTCATTGTTACTTCACCAGTGAGAACACCATCTCAGAATATGGCTATTGCTCAAGTAAACTGCGGAGTCCCTTTTTCGCCTAGGTATGTTGCGCCCAATTCGGACGCTGCGGTGACTACAGGATGCACGTCATTATCCAGCGTGCTTGCAGAATTCGAGCGTCGTCACTATCAATAACAATATACGCGCTTGATTAAAGCGCTTCGCGCTCTGGGAGTGGACCATGGCTTTCAACATCACAGTAAATGGCGAGAAGAAGATGGTCGACGTAGACCCGGAAACCCCATTGCTCTGGGTGCTGCGCGATACGCTGGGCCTGACCGGAACAAAATTTGGCTGCGGCATTGCGGCATGCGGTGCTTGCACTGTTCATATTGAAGGCGTTGCCGAGCGGTCATGCTCGGTGCCTGTTCAGTTTGCCGCCGACAAAAACATTGTCACCATCGAAGGTCTGTCGAAAGACCGCAGCCACCCGGTGCAAAAAGCCTGGATCGCTGAAGACGTGCCCCAATGCGGCTATTGTCAGCCCGGCATGATCATGGCGACCACAGCGATGCTCAAAGACATCCCGAATCCAACCGATGACGATATCAACACTTACATCACCAATATCTGCCGTTGCGGCACCTATAACCGCATTCGCAAAGCCATTAAGCGCGCCGCTGCTGATATGGCAGGGGTAAAGGCCGGATAAATAACGCCAATATTGATTACGCAGATTTGGCCGCTGCGGCATCATGCTCGGCGGCCATTTTTGTATCCATCGCCGCAACCTTGGCAAAGGCTGGCCGCGCCGTTACCCGTTCGACGTAGGATACAAACTGCGGAAGATCGGGAACAATTTTAAAACCGATCATCCATTTCAATGCCATCGCCCATAGCACGTCCGCCGCAGTGAAACGTTCGCCCAACAGATAGGGGCCCTTGAGTAACTGATCAGCCAAAGTCTTGAGCGTCGTGTCAAAATCACCGTAGGGCGACATCCCCAAGGGGGCTTGCTCACGTTTCATGGCTTTATCGACCACCGCAGGTTCGAAGCTTGAACCATAATACACCAGCCAGCGAAGATAGGGCCCACGAAGTGGATCGTTCAGCGCAGGGGCCAAGCCCGCTTGAGGGAAAAGATCGGCGAGATAAATATAAATTGCACCTTGTTCGGTGATCAGCGCCTCGCCATGCTTCACCGCAGGCACTTTGCCCATGGGGTTGATCGCCATATAACCAGGCTTACGTTGGTCACCGGCCTTCATGTTGACCCAGTGCACCTCATACGCTGCTCCCAATTCCTCTAACAAGACAAGTGCTCCGGTCGAACGGGTGTTGGGCGAATGAAATAAAGTAAGTTTGGTGTCCGACGCCATTGCATTGCTCCTGGTTTGGCCCTGCGTTTCAGATAACATAATGCACCTTGAAACTGTTCTGACAAGTTTGCATGGCCATTATTCCTTTACCCACCACCATCGACCAAACGGCTGACCTCCTTCGGTCGGGCAGCTATATGGCCGACCGCGCATTGGCAACCTCGTTGTATTTGGCGCTGGCGATGAAACGCCCGCTGTTGCTTGAGGGCGAAGCCGGCGTTGGCAAAACTGAAATTGCTAAGGTGATCGCAGCGGTCCTCAAACGCGACCTGATTCGCTTGCAGTGCTACGAGGGGCTTGATGTGTCTTCGGCGGTCTATGAATGGAACTATCCACGCCAGATCATGGCCATTCGTATGGCCGAAGTTGCAGGCAAAAGCACGGATGCCGCTGCCAACATTTATTCAGAACAGTACTTGATCAAGCGACCGTTGTTGCAAGCGCTCGAAAACCACAGCTCTGGCCCGCCCGTATTATTGATCGACGAGTTGGACCGCACTGATGAGCCGTTCGAGGCCTTTTTGCTTGAAGTGCTGTCAGACTTTCAGGTGACCATCCCAGAACTCGGCACTGTGAAAGCGACCACGCCGCCGATTGTGATTGTGACATCCAACCGTACCCGCGAAATTCACGACGCGCTGAAGCGCCGCTGTTTGTATCACTGGGTCGATTATCCCAACGCCGAGCGCGAGCGCGCCATTTTGGCTGCGAAGGCGCTCGGTGTGGGTGACAAACTAGGCGCACAAGTGGTTGGCTTTGTGCAAATGCTGCGCGGCATGGAATTGTTCAAGCCGCCGGGGATTGCAGAAACCATCGATTGGGCGATGGCGC
>JANLSL010000661.1:0-3252 GCA_031362385.1 Alphaproteobacteria bacterium
CTTTTTGAAACCTGGCCGAAGCCAACAAAGTTGCGTTTGGATACCGTTCGACTTTTTATCCCAAACCATCCAGCAGTATGCCGTTGTGCCACTACCTTTGCGTTCCACATTTTTAGGATAGAAAGTAATCCGCTCACTAAATACATAAACTCTTGCGGGTGGGAGTGTACTAAAGATATCCCGATAGCGCGCCCCACTTTCAAGAAAAGCCAAGCGCAAGAGTAGCGCCACTTTTGTTTTTGCTAGTTTCAAGCCGTGGTGAACAAACGCAGCGGCTAAAGCATATGGTGGGTTAGTAACTATGTTTACCGCGCGTCGCTGCGAAGTAAGAAAATCAACTCCGCCATCGCCATATCCACGGTCATAAAGATCAGAACTATAGATGTTACATCCGGTCTTCTTAAGAACTTCTGACATAGAGCCGTCACCGCAGGCGGGCTCCCAAATATCTCCTTCAAATTCTTCATAAGATATCAGTGCTGCAGTAGCCCAGGGCGGAGTGGGGTAGAATTCTTCTGAACCAATATCGATATTGCGCTTTGTTGTAGGCTGCGGATGTGCCTTTGGTCCGTAGTTACTCTTTCTAGGTTCAAAATTCATTTTTACCTCGGCCCAATATTTGGCGAATAGAATCGACTTTTTGTGTTATGCCAAGGTTAATTTTTCAGTATGAGATAGGGCTGTTGGATCGCAGGGTAGGACTCTAGGGCCAACGTGATAGCCCACAAATCAAATTGATACCCCGAGGTTTCCATGACCACCACACCCAAACGCCCCAACACGCTCACCGGCGGTGAGGTTATCAACCACGCACTGTCGCGTTACGGTGTGAACACCACATTTGCCTTGGCGGGCACCGCACACGCGCATCTTCTGTGGGCCATGGAGCAAGACAAAGCGCGCCATCCGTGGACGATTATTTCAGGCCGTCATGAAACCGGCACGGTGGGTGCTGCCGATGGTTACGCGCGCGCCACCGGCAAGTTGGGCATTGCCATGATCAACGCCGAGCACGGGCTGGCTAACGCCATGACCGGCATTGTTGTGGCGCAGTCGGCCTGCTCACCGGTGGTGGTGCTCACCACCTTGGGCACGCCCTCGCAAACTGAAGCGGTGTCCGAGCGCGGCAACGATTTGCTCGATATGGCCAAGCCGTTTGTGAAATGGGCCAAAGCGGTGCCCGACCCCAGCCGGCTGGAAGAATATGTCCATGCCGCCGCCAAGCAGGCGATGTGCGGCAGGCCAGGTGTGGCAATGCTGGGTATTCCTCACGGGTTTGAATCCAAAGCAGTTGAAATGTCCGAGCGCGGTGATTTAGCCATCACCCTTCCGGGGCATCCGGGGCCATCAGGTGACGCAGTGAAAGCCGCTGCTGAAATACTCGCCACTGCCAAACGCCCGCTCATTCTCACTGGCGCAGGGGCGATGCTGTCGGGGGCGTCGCCAGCTTTGCGTCGTTTAGCCGAAACGTTCCGGTTTGCGGTGATGGGCAACAGCATGGGGCGCGGCATTGTCGCGGAGGATTTAAAAATTGGTTTTCCGTGGCCCTTGGCCCAAGTGGCCGCCAAACACGCTGATGTGGTGCTGGTGCTGGGGGCACGCCTGACGCAACGCATGGGCTTTGGCATGGCGCCACGTTTTGCGCAGAACGCTAAATTTATTCAGGTCGACATTCACGCCGAGGAACTAAACCGCAACCGCGTGATTGATTTGCCGATTGTCGCCGACATTCGCCTCACCGTCGAAGCGCTGCACACCGAACTGGCGCGCATTGGGTTTAAAAATGCAGGTGATCCAACCTGGGTCAACGAGGCCATGACAGCGCGCCTCGCCCGCATTGGTGAAATTGGGCTTGATGAAACCGCACCTATTCACCCCTACCGCATGGCGCGCGAGTTGATGAAGGTGATGCCCGATGATTCAATTTACGTGGGCGACGGGGCCGACATTCAAAATTGGATGCACGCCATTTTGCGCATTAAACATCCGCGCGCGTTTATGGACCATTATCCCTATGGCTCGATGGGGACAGGCACACCTTTGGCCATTGGTGCGGCAGCTGCGATGAAAGAAGAAGCAGCCAAAGCCGGTAAAAATCCACGCGCCACCGTGTTAGTCACGGGTGACGGTGCCTTTGGTTTTTACAGCAGTGAGTTCAATGGCGCGGTGATGGCGGGCTTGCGCCTCATTTGCCTGATTTCAAACGACGCGGGCTGGGGAACCGAGCGCCATGGCCAAATCAAAGCCTTGGGCGGTGTGGTGAATTGCGATCTTGGGCATTGCGATTATCACCTGATTGGCGAAGCCTATGGGGCTATCGGGCGACGTATCGACAAACCAGCCGACATCGCGCCAGCACTCACAATGGCTTTTGCGGCGGATCGTCCTGTGGTGCTGAATGTGATCACCGACCCGATGGCGGGCCTGCTGCGCAAAGAAGACCCGCGCGTGCAATGCATCGCGTTTGAGGATTTGGTCAGCAGCATGAAGAAACATTATACGCCAGAGGTGGCTTAAACTTTCACTCCGCCGCTTGCATCACATGCGGCTTGATGGTGGGCAATTCGCGTTTAATCTCGCGTTTGGCCACATCAAGGTCATAGGCTTCTTGCAAGCCCAGCCAGAATTCCGGCGTTGTGCCGAAGTAGCGCCCCAAGCGCAGTGCCGTGTCGGCGCTGACCGCGCGCTTGGCACCCAAAATCGTAGTGATACGATTGGGCGGCACACGAATTTCCTTGGCGAGGCGATAGGGCGTGAGGCCTAAAGGCACTAAAAATTCCTGCCGCAGGATTTGACCGGGATGAACCGGGGCAAGCTTGCGGCCCGTCGTGACGGACTTCAGGTCAACCCGTCCGGCGTTTAGATCGGCGCGATCAATCGCCATGCTGCCCTCAGTTAATGGTAATCACAAAACTCAACATCAAAAGAATCGCCACCCTGCCAGCGAAAGCAAACACGCCACTGTCGTGCGCGCTGCTGAAGGTCGGGCTGAACGCCGCGAACCTGCTCGCCGATGAAGATTGCCGCTGTGCGTTTATCGCGAAACGTTTGTATCACGTTTATATACGTAACGCGTATATACGTATCGCGTATATATTCCTGGCGTCAAGTATGAGGCTTGGCCTAGATGTGATTGCTGCTTTATCGTGGCCGGCCAGCCGCTCACTGGCAATGACTGGCGTGACACATCCGTCGAGGCCGACCCCGACTTCATGGCCGACGGCATCCGCGTCGCGGCCGGCCATGCTGGCG
>JANLSL010000017.1:0-6931 GCA_031362385.1 Alphaproteobacteria bacterium
GCGGCCATCGCCCGCAAAGCGGGAATGAGAACGGCACCAAAGCCAGCCGTTGCACCAATGATGTTGCGCCGTGTAACCATCGCGCGCTCCTGTATTGCTGTGGTGACAGGGTACTCCTCATCGCGCCTGAGTAAAGATCTAGCTGATTAGCGCTTCCACCCCATGAGCGCAGCCGTTAGTGTCCCGTTTCCTTATTTGAATGAACACGTTAGCGGAGCATGAGATGGCCGAGGCAGCAGTCGCAGTCAGTGGCGCGGTAGGAGAATTTGCCAGCATCGTTGGCGCAGGCCACGTCATTACCGACCCTGCCGAATGCAAGGTGTACTCCAATGACATCTTCTTTTGGGATGATGCCTATACCGCCGACATCGTCATTCAACCCGCCTCCACCCATGAAGTAGCTGCGGCAGTTAAGCTGGCTGCGCGTCATGGTTTGAGCATTTACACCCGTGGCGGGGGCATGTCTTACACCAAGGGCTATGTGCCCGCCGTGAAGGGCGCGGTGCTGATTGACATGCGCCGCCTGAATCAGGTGTTCGAGATAAATCCCACTGATCGCTATGTCGTGGTGGGGACCGGTTGCACCTGGGAGAAGGTGGCCGACGCATTGAAACCGCATGGATTAAAACTGGTTTTCTTAGCACCCTTCTCGGGCATTTATTCGACGGTGGGCGGCGCGCTATCGCAAAACGTGCCGGCCAGCATGAAAGGCATTTTGGGCCTTGAAGTCGTGCGCGCCGATGGATCAGTTGTCAAAACCGGAGCCTGGGGCCGCAAACCAACGCACGGCAATGCAGCGCCATTCTTCCGCGACTACGGTCCCGATCTGACCGGCATGTTCCTGGGCGATACTGGTGCGTTTGGAATCAAAACCGCAGCCGTGATGCATTTATATGCAAGGCCCGAAGGGGTTGCACATGCATCGTTTGCGTTTGAGACCTATGAAGACATGGCCGCGACCATGATTGATTTGGGCAATTACGATTATTTGTATCGCCGCGTTGGGCTTGATCCATTCAAGAGCCAGAATTCCGTGAAAGTTGGCTTCAAGGAAGCGCTCAAAACATTGGGTGATGTCTCAACCTCGGGGACGTCAGTTCTTTCCGGCTTGAAAGACACCGTGAAGATGGCCGCTCAAGGCACCACGAATTTCATGGATGGTGTGAAATGGTCGATGCATCTGTCAACCGATGGAATTGATAACCCAAGCGCTGAGGCGGGCATGGAGCGTGTGCGCAAAGTGTGCCTGAAACGTGGCCGCGAAATTGCCAACGTGCTGCCCCGGGCCATGGAAGCGCGCGGGTTCTCAGTACGCGGGTTCTTGGGCGGGCAGGGGCAACGCTGGGTACCAACAAACTCGCTGTGGCCATTGTCGCGCGCGGTTGAAGTCGCAACCGCTGTGCAAGGTTTTTTTAGTGCCCGGCGCGATGAGATGCAAAAGCATGGCATCACCGAAAGCTACATGACCAACTGGGGGCAAGGATATTTTCAGTGCGAGCCCAGCTTCTATTGGGTTGATGAGGTCAGCGAGTTGCACTTGCGCCATTTGGCTAAAGACGAAGCTGATAAATTCCGCGCACTGCCGGCCAACCTGCCAGCGCGCACGTATGCTCAAAAACTACGCGTCGAGTTGCGTGATTTTTTCTATGGCCTTGGCGCGGTTCACGTTCAGTTGGCCAAGTTCTATCGGTTCGAGGACTCGCTGTCGGCTGAAACCTGGCGCTTACTCAATGACGTAAAGTCAATGCTTGACCCTGATGGGCGGTTAAACCCTAAGAACCTGGGTTTGTAGCTCGCACCCATGTCGTCAACGGTCTCTGATAAGCCCTTCGACATTATCATCGTCGGTGCTGGCACAGCGGGTTTGCCCGCAGCAATTTTTGCCGCGCGGCGTGGGGCGCGGGTGTTGCTCATCGATGCCGCCAAAGTCGTGGGCGGAACCTTGCATTTGGCGAATGGGCAAGTGAGCGCGGGCGGAACAAAGTTCCAAAAATCTAAAGGTATTATCGACAGCCCCGACCAGCATTTTGCAGATGTGATGCACGTGACGCATGGCTTGGCTGATCCTGACATTGTGCGGCTTACAGTTGATCAAGCGCCCGCAACGATGGACTGGCTGTTAGACGCGGGCCTGACGCCTCTTGCTGATCATCCGGTAACGGGCGATCAGCCCGGTCGGCCCGCGTATACAACGCCGCGTTATTTTTGGGGCGCGGAGCAGGGCCGCTCAATTCTGGCCGTCATTGAACGCGAACTGGCACCTGAAGTGGCCAGCGGGCGTATTCAAATAAAACTGGAATCGCGTGTAACCAAGCTCATCACTTCTGATGAGGGCGCAGTTACCGGAGTCTGCGTTCGCACAGGTGAGCATGAGCACACCTATAATGGTCGTCATGTGCTACTCACCACGGGCGGCTATGCCATGAACCCAGAATTGTTTGAGCACCTGATTGGTCAGCCGTCGTACGGGGCAGGCGCATATCCCACGGCGCTGGGGGATGCACTCAAACTTATCACCGATATCGGCGGCACTTTGCGCGGTCATGACTTGCATCGACCTGGGAGTGGGTCGATCTTAACCGCCGAGAAATTCCCAGCCAAATTTTATGCGCGCTTTAACACCACACCCCAGCTTCGAGCACCCTGGGAAATTTGGGTCAATAACGCTGGTCAGCGTTTCGTGCGCGAAGACGAACCAGATACTTACACCCGAGACCGTGGACTCATTTCCCAAGATCAATTCCGTTACGCAATTGTTTTCGACGATGAAATTTTTCACCTGTCACCACCAGGTGTGACAGGTTGGACGCGTGAAAAGATGACCGCGCATTTCAACACGCACCCGATGTTTCACAGCGCTGACACCCTCGCTCAACTGGCCGCAAAAGCTGGGATCAATCCGCAAGGCCTGGCGGATACAATCGCCGCCTATAACGCAGGCGTTCAGGGTGGTCACGATTCATGTGGTCGCCAGCATCTGCCGCACGCCATCCTCAAGCCGCCGTTCTATGCCATCATTCATCTGGGCCATTCCGCCACATCGTCAGTCGGGGTGGTTGTCGACAAGCACCTGCGCGTCACCCGCGCTAATGGCCAGCCCATTCCTGGTCTTTTCGCCGCCGGTGAAGTATTAGGCAGTGGTGCGACGCTGGGCGCTGCCTTCGCCCCTGGGATGATGCTGACCCCAGCCTTGGCCTTGGGCCGATGGCTGGGCCAGAATTTGCCGCTTTAGGGCCGCGTTGCCTGGCATTGACTGTACTGTGCGCTTGGCTCACAAGCTGGCCTATGGGACACATTGCTCTTCACCCACCCCAAACGGCTAAGCCCCTGTTTTCCTTCCGGAAATTCTGGGCTCATCGGTTTGGCCCGGCACCGTTTCTGCCCATGTCGCGCGCGGAAATGGACCAATTGGGCTGGGATGCCTGCGACATTATTCTGGTGACGGGTGATGCCTACATCGACCATCCCAGCTTTGGCATGGCGATTATTGGCCGGTTGCTCGAGGCCCAAGGTTTCCGCGTTGGCATTATCGCCCAGCCCGATTGGCAAAACGCTGATGCGTTTTCGGTGCTGGGCCAACCAACACTCTTTTTTGGCGTCACCGGCGGAAATATGGACTCGATGGTCAACCGCTATACGTCCGACAAGCGCCTGCGCCATAACGACAGCTACACGCCCGGCGGCGAGGGCGGCAAGCGGCCCGATCGATCTGTCATTGTCTACGCACAGCGTTGCCGTGAAGCATTCAAAGATGCCCCAATTGTGTTGGGTGGCATCGAAGCTTCGCTACGGCGCATCGCGCATTATGATTATTGGTCGGACAAGGTGCGCCGCTCGGTGTTGGTCGATGCCAAAGCCGATATTTTGATTTACGGAAATGCCGAGCGCGCAGTGGTGGAAGTTGCGCACCGGCTATCTAAGGGCAAATCCTTCGCTGAGATGGACGATGTGCGTGGCGTTGCAGTGTTGAAATCTGTTTCGCCCGAGGGCTGGACTGAACTTCATGCCGACGACATTGAAGCCAGTGACGAAGGTGCGCGTGCTTCAACCAACCTGCAATCAGTTGTCCGCTTGCCGTCATTTGAGCAAGTCGAACGGGACCCCGAATCTTATGCGCGCGGTTCACGCGTTCTGCACCGCGAAAGCAACCCCGGTAATGCGCGCCATTTGATTCAAAAGCATGGCGACCGCGAACTGTGGGTCACCCCGCCGCCGATCCCGTTAACGACCGCTGAGATGGACGGCGTGTATGACCTGCCCTATGCGCGGGCACCACACCCGTCATATGGCGATGCCAAAATTCCGGCGTGGGACATGATCCGCTTTTCTGTCACCACCATGCGCGGTTGTTTCGGCGGCTGTTCGTTTTGCTCCATCACCGAGCATGAGGGCCGCATTATCCAGAGCCGCTCAGAAGAGTCGATCATCAAAGAAATCGAAACTGTGCGCGACAAGGTGGCGGGCTTTACCGGCATTATCTCCGACATCGGCGGCCCCACGGCCAACATGTACCGCATGGCCTGCAAAGATAAAAAAACCGAGTCCCTGTGCCGCAAGCCCAGCTGCGTGTTTCCCGACGTTTGCCCGAACCTCAATACTAATCATGACCCGTTGATCGAGTTGTATCGCAAAGCACGCGCAGTGCCGGGTGTGAAGAAGGTGATGGTGGCCTCGGGCGTGCGCTATGATCTGGCGGTCAAAAGCCCGGCGTATATTAAAGAGCTCGTCACGCACCATGTCGGGGGTTACTTGAAAATCGCGCCCGAGCATACCGAGGCTGGGCCGCTTTCGAAAATGATGAAGCCCGGCATTGGCAGCTATGATCGCTTCAAGCAGTTGTTCGACCAAGCAGCCAAAGAAGCAGGCAAGAAATATTTTCTGATTCCATATTTTATCGCCGCCCACCCGGGCACCAGCGACGAAGACATGATGAACCTTGCCGTGTGGCTGAAAAAGAACGGCTACCGGGCTGACCAGGTGCAAACATTCCTGCCATCGCCCATGGCGATTTCTACCGCCATGTACCACTCGGGCAAGAACCCGTTGCGGGCCGTGCGGCGCGGAGCCTCGGAAGAGGTCAACACCATTAAGGGCCTGCGCCAACGACGGTTACATAAAGCCTTCTTGCGCTATCACGATGCCGAGAATTGGCCGATGTTGCGGGATGCGCTGAAAAATATGGGTCGTGCTGATTTGATTGGTAATGGCAAGCATCATCTCATTCCCACGTGGCAACCCGCTGGCACCGGCGACAACGGTGGCGAGGGTAAGCGCGTGGGACGCAAGCACAAAGCGCAAAAGTTCCTGACCAAGGGCGTGTTGGGAACAAAGAATCTGATGCCGCGCGGGCGTTCGGGATAAACATATGCTGCGCCATCTTGCCAGCGTCGCGCTGCTCGTTCGCGATTTCGACGAAGCGATCGGATACTACTGCGATAAACTTGGCTTTGTTGTGGTTGAAGACCGCGCTGGCATTGCTGGTAAGCGCTGGGTGGTGATCGCGCCTTCAGCCGACAGCCAAACCCGCATTCGCCTCGCCCAGGCCACGACGCCCGAGCAACTGCTGCGCTTGGGCGACCAAACTGGTGGGCGGGTATTTTTATTCCTGCACACCGATGACATCAAACGCGATTACGCGACATGGGTGGCGCGCGGTGTGAATTTCCAGGAATCCCCGCGCGAAGAACAATTCGGCTGGGGTGCGATTTTCAAAGATATTTACGGCAATAAATGGGAGCTGGTGCAACCCAAGCCGTAAGGGCATTCTGGCACTTTAAGGGGAGTTTGCGATGGTGAGTTCCACATTTTCACGTCGGTCAGCACTGGGTTCGGCACTTGCTGTTGGGTTTGTCGGCACGGCCGATGCAAAAACCGCACCCTTCGATTTCAGCGACAAGAAAAACCTCCTGTCATCAGTTGTGAAGATGCGTGGTGCGACTGATGAGCGCGTGTGCATGGGGTATGTCATCGGTACGCGGTATGCTTTGGTGGATGGCACCGCCACGCCGTTGTTCGGCCTGATTGCGGGTACGTTCAGTCAGTGCAAAAAAGTGGACGACGAATCATACGAATGCCGCGCGTTTGAGATTGCGTATATGACCGACCTGTCCACGGGAAATTTATTGGAAACCTGGACCAATCCCTTCACTTCTAAAACTGTGAATGTGCCCCAAACCCGGACATTGATGGGCAAGGTCATCATCAAAGCCTCGGGCCTGATGCCGGTGAATAGTCCGATGTTTGCAGCGCTAGAATTCAATCATCAGTTCCGCCCCGCTGTCACAAATGGCAGCGATGTCTGGATCACCGAGGAAACCCGCATTCGCAATAAACCTGGCAGCCCTGCCACTGCGCCGCGCTTTCGCTATAACGAAAACACAACCTATCACGCCAAGCGTAAAGACTTGGCCAACCCCACTTTGGCCACAGTGCCCACCAGTATTAGCTATCAAAGCCTGATCAATTTTTCACCGTGGATGGGTATGGACGGCGTGGAGGGTATGAACCTGGGGCGCGGCAATGGCTTTCGCGTCGCCGACCAAAAAGAACTGCCACCCTATTATCTTCAACTTGGCGAAAAATATCACGCCGATGTGTTGCACGACCCGCTGGGTGCGATTGAAGGTAAGTTTGAGAAGAAGAAAGAAGGCTAACCATTACTACCTCAAGCTTTCTCGCACCCTCTCGATCATCTTCAGCACCAGTGTCGCGGCGCGCACATCAGCCGCGCTCGAGTGCTTGGCTTTGATCTCGGCTTCGAACCCAGCCAGCAAATCGCGTTTCATCTTCAAGGGCCGTTTGCCCAAATAGGCGCTGAGCCACTGCGATACGCCCTTGGGGTCGGGGCGTTCGCGCGCCATGTTCATCATGGTTGGAACGGGATCAGAGGCCATTCATTTAGTCCTGATGCTCTCTTTTAAACGGGCCCCAC
>JANLSL010000031.1:0-8782 GCA_031362385.1 Alphaproteobacteria bacterium
GTAACGTCTGTGGCCCATCTGCCGGGCGATGATACGACTGTCACTAATGGTGATGGGCATGCAGAGTCACATGTTGATACGTTAGCTGAACCAGAAGCCGAGTCAGAAGCCGAGCCCGAATCAGATGCCAAGGGCGAATAAGCACCCCATGGCCAAAGTCCTTAAAAAGCCAAACCCAACGACCGGGCTTTACCGTGTGGGTATTTACCCTGGCACGTTTGATCCGGTGACCAATGGCCATTTGGACATTATTGGGCGCGCAGTAAAGGTGGTTGATAAACTCATCATTGCCGTTGCGGTGAATGTGGGCAAAGGGCCGATGTTCACACTCAAAGAGCGCGCCGACATGTGCCGCGCTGAAGTGGCCAAACTTAAACTGGCCGTCAACGTGCCCATTGAAGTTGTGCCTTTTGATAATTTGCTGATGCATTTTGTTCAGCAGATGAAGGGCACTTTTATTATTCGCGGGCTGCGGGCGGTGTCGGACTTTGAATACGAGTTTCAAATGGCGGGTATGAATGCCCGCCTCAACTCAGAAGTTGAAACCATGTTCCTGATGGCCTCTGAGCGCAATCAGTTTATCGCCTCACGCTTTGTTAAAGAAATCGCCAAACTGGGCGGAGATGTATCATCCTTTGTGCCGCGCGGCGTGAATGAACGTATTCGGGCGAAGTTTAAGAAGTAACAGTGAGGTTTTCATGATGCGCGTATTCATTTCCTTTGTTTTCACAGTCATGATGGTAATGGCAGGCGTGGCACATGCCCTCGACTACAAAATGGTACCCGGTGCTGGTGGGGTACCGTTGAACACCGTTGAAGCAGGCGATAAAACCAAGCCGGGCATTCTGCTCATTCATGGCTTTGGTCAAAGCCAAAATAGTTTCCAGGCTCAACTCGAATCAGCTGAGCTGACGCGTGATTTCCATTTGGTCGCGTTTGATTTGCGCGGTCATGGCAATTCGGGCAAGCCCTGGCGTCCTGAGGACTATAAAGACTCAAAAACCTGGGCCGATGATGTCATCGCCGTCATGGATGCCACTAACTTGAAAAAGGCCGTCGTGGTGGGCTGGTCGTTCGGTGGCTTCATCGTGGCCAATGTTGTCGAGCACTACGGCACGTCGCGTATGTACGGTATTGAATTGGTGGGCTCGGCTGGTGGTTTGCTTGAAGCTAACTTTGCCCCGCCACCCAATGCCGAAGTTGCCAAACAAATGGCCGACAACCGGGCGCGCCAAGTTTCAGGCAATATTATCGAAAACATGCAAGGGGCGCGTGGCTCGGCTGGTTTTCTGACGGCTAAGCCAAGTGATCAAGCCTGGCAAGACTTAGCCTATGCGGGAAATTTGCTGGTGTTGCCTTACGTGCGCAACGCTTTGGCGGGCCGCAGCCTCGATAACCGTAGTGTTTTGCCCAAGTTCAATGTTCCAACGGTTATTGCGCGCGGCAGCGTTGACGGTGTGATCACCCAAGCCCAGGCCGAAACCCTGACCAAATCGATCAAGGGGGCAAAGCTGGTTATATACGAGGGCGCGGGTCACTCGCCATTTCATGAAGTGGCTGCGCAGTTCAACAAAGACCTCAGCGCATTTGCTAAATCCGTAACGAAATAGTGCGGCAATACCACCTGTCGATGTACGTGACACAATTGCAAGAACTTCGCGCGCGCTCTTGAGCCCGTGCGGCCAAAAGGCTAAGAGTGCGGGCTTTTTTGCCAATCCCCCGTAGGAGCGGCCCCCGTAGGAGCGAAACGTATGACTGTTGTTCGAAGGCTTTCTCGCGCGTTTAAGGCTGGCGTTGTGGCTTTGACTGCTCTTGTGGCCGTTGGCGGCGTCGTGCCAGCCCAAGCCCAGGAAAAACTCGATATGGAAAATACTCTTTATATGGATCTCGAATACGGCCGCGTTGTTATTAAAATGCGTCCTGATTTGGCGCCCAAACATGTGGCGCGGGTTAAAGAACTCACCCGCCAAGGCTTCTATGATGGCCTGATTTTTCACCGCGTGATTGAAGGCTTCATGGCCCAAACCGGTGACCCCAAAGGTGATGGCACGGGCGGCTCGGGCAAAAACATTCCAGCCGAGTTCAATGCGGGCAAGCATACGCGCGGTGCCCTTTCCATGGCGCGCGCGGCCAACATTAATTCGGCTGACAGCCAATTCTTTATTGTGTTGGCCGACAGCGACCATTTGAATGGCCAATATACCTATTGGGGCGAAGTGGTCTCAGGAATGGAATTCGTCGACCAAGTCCGCAAAGGCAACCCAGCGGCCAATGGCAAAGTGCCGTATCCCGACCGTATGGTGCGGATGCAAGTTGCATCTGATGCAACCAAAACCGAAGCCAAGAAGAAGTAAAAATCATTATCTAAATTGCGGAAGGGGCCGTCCGAGTGTTGGGCGGCCCTTTTTCATTGAACAATTGCATGATCAAAGTCACCACACGCCGCCTGACACTGATTGCCGCAACCGCTGAAATTGCACGCGCTGACGTGGCTAACCGTGCGCGTTTTGCAGACCTGATCGGCGCGGCAGTTCCGCCCAGTTGGCCCACGCATGACATGAAAGATGTGCAGGAAATTTTCGCCCTAGCACTTGAGCGCGGCGAGATCGAACCTGGGTTTTGCCACTGGTATGTCTTAATGAATGGGGCACTGTGCGGCGGCACGGGATGCTTCGGCAATCCTGACGCTTCGTGCCAGGTCACAGCGGGTTACGGCATTGTTCCTGAACTTGAAGGTCAGGGCGTCGCGACCGAGGCGTTTGGGGGGCTGATAGGCTGGCTCGCGGCCTCGGAGCGGGTACGCACAGTTCGGGCGACGACCTTCGAGCGCCATTATGCCTCAGAGCGGGTCCTCGAGAAAAACGGTTTCTCTAACTTAGGCGTAAGCCCCGATGACGCGGTCGCATCCGAGGCTGACCGACAGGGACGTGGGCGCTTGATGATCTGGCAGCGGGCTTTATGATCACTCTTCTATCGATGGGGGAACATCAATGGCTGAATCACAATCAGGCGCGCTGGCAGTCGAGTTCAAGCGCGGCTGGACGATTATTCTGGTCGCGGCCATCGGCATGGCGTGCGGGTTGTCCGCCATTCCCATCTACAGTATCGGCACCTTTACCAAGCCACTGACCGAAGCCTTTGGTTGGTCACGGGCCGAAGTGCAGGGCATCTACTCGTGGATGACCATCGGCAACTTGGTGGCCGCGCCCATCTTGGGCTGGCTTATCGATAGCCAAGGCGTGCGCAAGGTTGCGATTGTGTCTGTCATCGGCACGGCTTTGGGTTATGTGGCGCTGGGGCTTTTTTCCGGGCCGCTGTGGAGCTTTTATCTCATCGCCTTCATGACGGCTATTGTTGGCGTCGGCACCGTGCCCATCACTTGGACGCGTGTGGTGATCGACTGGTTCGATGTGGGTCGTGGCCGCGCATTGGGCTTGGCGTTGGCCGGCACTGGCATCAGCGCCATGCTGATTCCCGTTTATGTCACCTGGATCATATCCGCCTATGGCTGGCGGGCAGGGTTCGTTGGCCTTGCATTACTACCGGCAGTGTTTGCACTGCCGGCGGTTTATTTTTTATTGCATGACCGCACGGGCGCACACATCAAGCAATCACCAGCCGCGCCAAATGCACTGCGCCGCGAAGATGTGGGCGTCGAATTTTCAGTTGCCCTGAAGGGCTATCGGTTTTGGACACTCAACATCATCTTTTTCCTGATCGGGGCATGCGTTGCGGGGCTGATTGCCCATTTAGTGCCCATGCTCACCGATCAAGGGCATTCGCCTGCCACGGCGGCACAAATTGCTGGACTGATTGGGGCTGCAGTCATTGTGGGGCGCATTGGCACGGGCTACCTCATTGACCGTTTCTGGGCGCCAGGCGTGGGGCTTGTGCTGCTGAGTTTGCCGGCATTGTCGTGCCTCATTTTGGCAACAGGTGGAGCGAGTAGCGCGCCTGCCGCCGTCGTCTCCGCAATTTTGATCGGGCTTGCGGCCGGTGCGGAGTTCGACCTGATGTCGTTCTTGGTGAGTCAGTACTTCGGGCAAAAACGCTACGGCATCATTTACGCGTTCTTGTATGCAACGTTCAAAATCTCAGCTGGCGTTGGCGCGCCGTTGTTTGGTTTTGCGTTTGACGAAACGGGGTCCTACAACACCATTCTGTTGCTCTCGGCGGGAAGTTTTGTTGGCAGCTCGGCGTTGTTGCTATTGCTGGGGCGTTATCCGACCAAATCCCAAGCCGAGGCCAACGCGATTTAGGGTGCGGCGTGATACTGCCGGGCGTAGAACATCCGGTGCGCGGTTTGGGTTTGGGCAATGATGCGGTCCAGTAATTCAGCGTCTGGCTGATCGCGCGGCGTTAATTCAAACGGCCCGGGCTGCATGGCATAACCGCTGGCACGGTTGCCCGGTGAAATAATCGCGACATCGCGCCCATCCCCCATAGCGATATTGAAATTATGCTGCATCACCACGCGCCCGCGCCCCACAGGGACACGGGCCAGATCAACGCCGAAGAAGGGGCTGTCATAGGCCAGGCCCAGCAGGCCCAGAAGTGTTGGCGCGACATCAAGGCTTGAGCCTAACGTCTCGTCGCGTTTGGCTTCAATATGGGCGGGCGCATACATCAACAATGGAACCCGGAATGAAGGGACGGGAACAGTTGCCGCGCCAAACACACGCGGACCATGATCACCGATAAAAATAAAAATAGTATCGTTGAACCAGGCGTGAGTCTGCGCACGCTCGATAAAGTTTCCAAATGCCCAATCAGCATAGGCGGCTGAGAAGTCGCGGCGTTTTTCGGCGGGGTCTTTGTCAATGCGCCCGGCAGGGTAGGTATACGGGCGATGATTTGAAACCGTCAGCATCGAAAGAAAAAACGGTTTGCCACTTCCCGCCAGTGCGTCGGCGCGTGCTAATCCTTCGCCAAACAAGTACTCATCTGCCACACCCCAAATGGTGGTGAAGCCAGGCGTGGCGATGTCGTTTTGGTCCCACACTTGGGTGAAGCCGATACCGCTCCAAAAGTTACCCATGTTGTCGAAGGCTTTGCGCCCGCCGTACAAAAAGGCGGTGTTATAGCCCTGGTTGTTGAGAACGCCCGGCAATGAGTACATGCCTTGAGCACCTGGCCTGCGCGCGGTTGAAATACCGGGCAAGGGTGAGAACGACGTAAAAATCGCTTCAAGCGCATTCACAGTGCGGTTGCCAGTCGCGTAGATGTTGGTGAACAGCAGGCCATTCTCAGAGAGCCGGTCGAGGTTGGGTGTAATGAGGTCGGGGCCTTTGTTATCCATGCTGTTGACATAAAGACTGCCGAAAGATTCTTCGAGCACCAGCACCACATTCAGTCGTCGTGCGGGCCCGGCAGGTGTCACATGACGGCGCAAGCTGCGCGCGTCTGCCGCATCGAGAAACTGCGTATTGTCCTGCGCAACGTCGGCATGGACTAACCTCAGCGCGGCAGTTTCATCCATCCCGAGGTAAAGGCCGTCATATTCCTGGTTGTTAGTCAGTGCTGCGGTGAGCAAGCGCTCAGTGCCGTTGGCCGCCAGTTCGCGTTGCTCACGATCTTTGCCGAACCCCAGTGGGCCCAGATAAATAATCACCCCAGCAGCGATGGTTACCAAAATAACGCCAGCCGCCACGCGGCGCGTTTCAGTGGGGGCCACTGGCGTTGCAAGCGCGCTTTGATGGCGCTTGAACAGCACAAACATAAAACAAGCGGCGATGGCTGGTGCAATCAGCATCAGGCGCATATCAAACGATTCGCGGATGGCGCCGACCACCTCACGCGGGAAGATCAGGTAATTGACGGCTATGGAGTTGAAGCGGCTATCAAATTCATTCCAAAACACCAGCGTGGCGACTTGGCCAAACACCAGCACGGTAAGCAGGGCAAACAACATCCCGTGTGCGATGGCCGCGCCACCCCCGCGCCGCCAGAATGAGGGTAATATGTGAAGGCCGATCAGGAATGGCACCCCCAGAACCAGGGCAATGGCTAAGTCGTTAATAACGCCAAGGGCAATAATCCCGAGGGCAGTCAAAAAATTGAACTGCCCCCCCGCATCAAGGCCCCCAGCATCAAGAGCCGTCATCAGCACAATGCGGCCGACACTTTCTGCAGCGCAAAAGATCGCTAAGCACAACAGCCAGAAGCGTTGGCGCGGCAGCCGGAAAGCATCAAGCATGGGTGGTGAACTCAAGGTGTTGGATTTTGGCTCTGATATCTCAAATCTTAGCCTGAGAAAGGCCTCAACCCTATGAGAGTCTGATGAGAAGAAATGGTGAGCCCGGATGGAATCGAACCATCGACAACCGCATTAAAAGTGCGATGCTCTACCGCTGAGCTACGGGCCCTTTAAGCCACGCCCGTTGATGTGCTGGGGCAGGGCCGAAACGCGGGCCAACATATATGGATGGGGGCCCGGCGGGTCAAGCGCCGCGAGGCGTTGCGAATCGAGGAATTCCGCCGTATTTTGCTGCCCCAGTGCGGAAGTTGCCCCCATGACACTCAGCTACAGCTTGAAAGACAAGGTTGAGCCCGAAGATTTGAAGATCCTAGGCGATGGGCTAACTACCCATTCGGCTGAGGTTGGCTTTGGTGCTGCCTGGAAAGATCTCGCGGCCTTTGCGACAGATTCGAATGGTGGGGTGCGCGGCGGCATTGCCGGAAACACTGGCCAAGGCATGCTTTATATCAGGCTGTTGTGGGTCCATGCCGATGAGCGCGGCAAGGGGTTGGGCCGCAAGTTGATGGCTATGGCTGAAGCCGAAGGTGTGAAGCGCGGCTGTAGTACGGCTGGCGTCGACACGTTCTCATATCAAGCGCCTGCGTTTTATCCAAAGCTGGGTTACACCCAGTTTGGCAAAGTTGATGGCCTTGGCCAAAACAAAGACCTCAGCCGTTTTTGGTTCATGAAGCGGATCGCATAGATCGTCATCACTTGATATGTGCCTGTGTTGCCAGCCTTCTGCGATCAGCTAAAGCAAATTGCTTTTGCCCTAAACGAATCCCCCTCACCACCTCGCTCACGCTCGGCACCCTCTCCCACAGGGGGAGAGGGTTTGCACCGCCTTACCTCTCCCCTTGTGGGAGAGGGTCAGGGTGAGGGGGAGCGCGCTAGACCCCAGGATTATCCAGCCAGCCGGGGTGGCGTTCGTTGATCAGCACTTGCAGCGCCAGTGGCATGTCGTCTTTGCGCTTCAACTTTTTGCCAGTGAGCTGGAACATAATGCCGCCCATTTCCTGGCCCATGCGCATCCACGGATACCAGCCGCCGTTGGTTTGGTAGTTCATGGTCGACGGCAACCATTGGCTGTCGGGCGTGGCGAGGTCCTTTATGTTCAAGGTATAAGTCACCAGCGATGTGGAGGTTTGCACCGGCACGCGCACCGTCAGCGGGTCAGCCGGTGGTGTGGCGGGCGGCGGGCTGGCCGCCTTCACAATCAACTCTTCGCCAATCCACATGGTGTCGCCTTGCACAACCGGGTTGGTGATGGTGCCCCTGAACATTTCAACAGGTGGCGCGCCTGCGGGGCGCATGGCATTGCCTTGCGCATCGAACACAAACTTCTGCGACGATTTATAATGCTGCGGTTTGCACGCCAGGCCGTTGATGGGGTTCACCCAATCGTCAGCGGGTTTGAAGGTGCCGGGTTCGCACCAAAAGCCAACCTCGATCATGTTTTGCGATAACGTACCGCCGGCATTCAGTTCCATGCGGTTGAAGCTAAACCCATGCACGGCGAAAAATTGTACGGCGGCATCAAGCGTGCGTTTGCCCCACAACTTGCCCGTATACCACTGCAAGCCCACTTGGCCCTTGGGCGCACCGCGCGCCCGGCCATAGATGCGCACTTTGTCTTTGGTGTATTTATCGCTCTCGGCGGCCATGGCTTGGGCAGGCAACAGCGCGACTGCACCGAAGGCTGCAACATGGCCCAACACATCGCGCCGGAGAATATGGGTCATGAGATACTCCGTTCCAAAAACGCGCGATTGTTGGTGAAGGCGGGTAAGTCTGCGGTTCGCAGGAATTTTTTCGCGGGCGCATCGCCATTCAAATACGCATCCAGAAACGCGGTCGAGGCTCCATTCACATACGACAAGCCATCAGGATCGGGCTTGCCGCCCGCACCTTCGCGGCAAATGAGGCCGCCGTAGTAATGGTCGCCCATGGCAATCGAAACCGCATACTTCTCTTTGCTGCCTGCTAAATCATATGCACCAATGCGCCAGCGCCACGAGCGTAACACGCCATCACCCGTGGCCCCGGGATCGTTGGTGCCCGATGCGGCAAACAACGGCACCGTCACAGCACTCCATTGATCATTGGCGATGCGGTCCATGGGGCCGGTGCCGTTATACGACACCAAGGCCTTGATACGCTTATCGGCGAAACTTTTTGGCCCCGTGGGTGTCGCAATCGGCAGGCCTGCCATGATCAGTGAAATTTGCCCGCCGAAGGAATGCCCCGAGACCGCAATTTTATCTTTGTTCAGTTTGCCAGCAATGCCAGCCTTGTCGGCTATCGCATCCATATTGTTGAGGACAAATTGCATGTCACCAATACGGCTCATCAATAATTGATCAGGCGTGATGCTGCCCATTTTGAAGCCAAGCGATTCTGAATCGACATGCGTGGGCTGGATGGATGCATACCCGTGCGAGGCCCAATGGTCGATCACGCGGGTGTAAAGGTCTTTCGAGGAGGCAGCACCGTGTGAAAAAATAACCACCGGAAAAGGGCCGAGGGCATCTGGGGTGGTCACCC
>JANLSL010000109.1:0-3088 GCA_031362385.1 Alphaproteobacteria bacterium
AACAAGGCTTCCGTATCGCGGCAACGAAAACTACGAATCATGCAGAGAGTCTATTCTAATAAATAGAATACTGCAAGTGTGCCCCCTATCTCTTCTCCGCCGCAAAGCAGTAAAACTGCCCGGCACCGCCGGTAGACACTAAATTCGCCTGGCTGCATCCTCTGCTCGGATGCGCCGAGTTCCACGATGCGCTGGTAATGCGGCTTTGGCGGTCGTGGTGGCCTAACTGCGCGCTGCCATCCGGTTGGGCGCTCGTCCAGTTTTTGCAGGTGTGGTCGAGGCCGTCATTCGCGTAGGCCATGCCATCAGCTTTCGAGCCCGTCAAAATATCGTGCTGGTTGGGCTTGTTCATTTCACCCGGCACGACCTCGCCTTTTTCGGTTAAGGCAGTGACTTGGTTGATCAGGTTGCCGTCGCGGCCATCCTCCAGCGTATCGCCATGCAAGTGGCTGAGGTCGCGGGCAATGCGGTTGCCCGCTTGATTATGCCAAGGGCCGTTGCCAATCCGGTCACGTGCATTGATGGCGGGTTTACCGTTCTCGGCTGCCGCACTTAAATAAGCCCGCCAGGTGTGATTGCCAGCCCCCACGGCTTCGGCCAACTTTTGGCAATGGGCGTCAGCACCCACCAGCCCGCCCAGGTCTGCGCCATTGCCCGGCCCTGCACTGGTGATGAAGAACGTCATGGGGCCCTTGGGCGGCGGCGGCGGAATTTGCGGCACGGTTTGGTTTTGCGCCTGCGCGCCGTTGGCCCAGGACAAAGCGAATACAACTGCGGCCAAACTCATTGCTTTATTCATGGCGGCTCCCCCAAGGCTTTGAGTGAGCCTAGCAAATTCGTCATACGAATTGCTGCTAAAATCATCGGTTGGCGTTGCGTCTTGGTCATCGCGGCGCGATGATTGAGACTTGGCTAACCCAGGGGAGAACTCGTCATGTCACAATTCAAGCCATCACGCCGTCACGTTTTCGGAGCAGTGGGTGCCTTAGCGGTCGTCGGTTCAACCCCAGTGCTGGCGGCCAAAACCAAGCATCTGGATTTAGGCACGCCGCAGGGCAATTTGGATGGCTTTTTGAAAACCCGCAGCGATATCAGCGGTAAAACCTCTGTCACCTATGCCTCTGGAACGGTAGTCAGCAAAATACCGGGGCGCAAATCACGCGTCCTGATGAAAACCAATGCTGTCAACATGACGCGCTGTATCAAGGACGAAAAAGGTTATGTGTTTTTGCAACGCGAATGCGTGATTTTTTGTGACGAAAAAACCGGCGAGCCCTTGTCCAGTTGGTTCAACCCCTACATCGACCGCACGTGTGAGGTGTTCCACATCCAAAATGAATCAGTCAGCTCACATTACGATGTCAACGGGCCGCGCGGGCCTTATCATATGGACTATACCGAGTTGGCCGGTGATGTAACGTTCCACAACGATCTGTTTTATTCCGGCCCCTCGCCGCTGAATATTGAAGAGTACGCGGCCTATACCCAAAGCAATGTGTATGAAGGGGCTGGGCTTTATAACTGGCACACGACGCGCAGCGCCCTTGATAACCCCGACATTGGCTCAGCGCCCACGGTGACCTCGCACATTGGGGTGCGCCAATGGCTGCCGTGGATGGAGATGGGCGCCTGGGAAGGCGAGTTGGTATTGCCCAGCCGTGGCAAAAAACTTGTGACCGGCGGCGTGAAAGATATTCCCAAACCATTCCTGACCTGGATGGAGAAGAATATGCCGGTTTACTTAGAGCCACCGCCCGTGGAACAGAAAAACGAGACTCGCTCGTTTTACGGCGAATTCAAAAAACACATTGATGCCAAGCGCGCGGCGCAGAAAAAATAAACCGCATAACGAATCAAAAACCCGCTGGGGAATTTTCTCCAGCGGGTTTTTTGTCATTCGAATTTGGCAGGGATTATTTTTTCTTCTCGTCTTTCGTGTTGTCGGCCGCTTTTTCGATGGTTTTGCCGGCGCTTTTGATATCCTTGCCCACCCCTTCGACGGTGTTGCAGGCGGAAAGTGCGAAGCTGGCAATGCCAGCCGCAACGGCGGTAGAGATCAATGTGCGTAATGTGGTCATTCAATCCTCTTTTCTAGCTCTTGGTGGGGGGATAGTGGTGAACCATCCCAAACGGGGTCCCGAAGGTCAAATTGGGCCTGCGATAAGCCTACTATCACATGGGGTCTTAGTCTTGATTTTATGAGGCCAGAAGCCAAAACTAGTCATTTAAACTATTGATATTATTATATTATTTATTATGTTTCTGGTTTGTTCCAAATTTTTCTTGAACATGAGAACAAAGCATGTACACTTATACCAACAGCGGCCACCCGGTCGCCCAGCGTGGCAAAAAAGTGCGGCAAACCTAAGCCAAAAGTTGCTGCCAACGCTGAGAACCAATACAGACAGGAGCCCACAATGGCTGAGCCCGCCCTTCGCTTGATCGAAAAAGACAACATGGACAAAACCAAAGCTCTGGATGCGGCCCTGACGCAAATCGAACGCGCTTTTGGCAAGGGCTCAATTATGAAGCTCGGCCAGAATGATGCTGCGGTCGATATTGCCTCCATCTCCACCGGCTCGCTCAGCCTCGATTTGGCCCTCGGTATTGGTGGCTTACCCAAGGGGCGCATTGTTGAAATCTATGGCCCGGAAAGCTCGGGCAAAACCACGCTGGCCCTGCATGTGATTGCCGAAGCCCAGAAGACGGGCGGCACCTGTGCATTTGTCGATGCCGAACACGCACTCGACCCCGGCTATGCCCGCAAGCTGGGCGTGAACCTTGATGAGCTGTTGATCTCGCAGCCCGACGCTGGCGAACAGGCGCTTGAGATTGCTGATACTTTAGTGCGTTCAGGCGCCATTGATGTGCTGGTCGTGGACTCGGTGGCAGCACTCACACCGCGTGCCGAACTTGAAGGCGAAATGGGCGATAGCCACATGGGCCTGCAAGCCCGACTCATGAGCCAAGCGTTACGCAAACTTACCGCGTCAGTCGCGCGCTCTAACACTCTGATCATTTTCATCAACCAAATCCGCATGAAGATTGGCGTGATGTTCGGCAACCCCGAAACCACCACCGGCGGTAA
>JANLSL010000138.1:0-3482 GCA_031362385.1 Alphaproteobacteria bacterium
CCACACGGCTGGCGGCTTCAGCGACGCCATCAGTTTGCTTTTTCAACATCGCCTCGACCACACGCAGTTTATTGACTGCACCGTCTGAGGCCGCATTCAATTCTTTCGATTGAATGGCGAGCGCTTCTTCAACAATTTTGACACGGCTGAGCACACGTTCCATGACCTGATCGAGGGCTGAGGTTTGTTGCCCCAAACGAGTGTTGACCTTGGTTGATTGGTCCTCAATGCGCGATCCGGCCGCGACCAGTTCGTTCTTTTGCTTATCAAACAGCGCTTCGAGCGTATTGGCTTTGCTGACCAGCGACTCTGAGATGTCGACAACAGTTGTGGCAGCCTTACGCGCAGCTTCTTCAACTTTTTCAGAATTGGCAGCAACTGCCTTTGACATATCTTCGGCATATGACTTGGCGGTATCACCGGCTTTGGCCAGGGCTTTTTCATGGTCGGTCATTTGCTGTGCGATGGCCGCACTCATGCCTCGCGCACGCTCGGTCGAGGCACTGAGATTGGTCACGTGCGTGAGCAGCGATTGGCCCATCGCGTTTACATCAGCCAACGTTTTGCTACTCGATGTGCGTACAAATTCTTGCTGACGCAGCAAAGCATCTTCAATTTTCAGATTCACATCTGATGATGTGTCGATCATGGTTTTGAGCTTATCGACCTGCTCTGCTACGGCGTTTGCAGCACTGGCGACGCCAGCTTCTAGTATGCCGGTAGACGTGGCGAGCTTTTCCGTATCGCGGACAAAGCCAGCCTGAAGTTTTTGAATCTGTTTTGAGGCGTGGTCGCTGGCTTCGGTCAGCGCACGGGCCTGCGCTTTTAGCGACTCAGTCATCTCGTTGACGCGCGCAGTGGCATGGCTTGAGGGGAACGTGAGCTGCGCCAGGTGCAGGCGCAAGGACTGGCCTTCGCGCGCCAATTGGCGACCACGATCTAAATAGGCAATCAGCAACCACAAAAATGCCAACGGCATCGTGAGCATGCCAATGAAACTGCCGAATTGATCGGGCAGCAGCATGAACAGTTCACGCCAGCTAATGGTAATGGTGATGTAGCCCGCGAAGAGCAGCAGCCAAACAACTGAGATCGCGATGCCAGCCACAATAAAAGGCTGTGAGTCGCGCCATGACATGGCAGGCAGTTGGGCAAGAGCTAATGGGTTTTGATCGGCGGACATCATATCGGCAGGCGCTTCGTCGCTGCGTGTCTGCGGCCAAGTGGGTGCTGCCTGCCCAAAGGGCGGCTTCTTAATCCGCGCGGCAGCGCTGGACTTCAAAGGGATTTTGGGTGTGGTTGCATCGGTTCCGGCGGCATCAGCCGCGCGGCCACGGTTATCGGTCTCGTCGGCCATGACAGACTCGCTCTCGCTCTTCCCTAGGGTCCGTCAGCGCAAAGCCAACGGTTGTGGCCCGGAGATGGCTATTCCACCCCTTCTGCGACCAATAGCGAAGACTAATGAGGGATCGTTAAGAAAGCGTTCAGCCCAGCCCGCCTCTGCGGGAGACCAGAAAAGCTTTAAATTTCAATGCCGAAGTATGATCGCGGGGCCCGCTATGAACTGATCGCTATGAACTAACCGGGCGCGACTGTTGGAGAGGGGCAGATGGTGCCTTGCCCGGCTCGCGTCCCTGCAAGCATTCATTTAACTCGCGAATACACCGGCTGCCGGTTTTAACGAACAGAAACGGGAACAGGCCATGCAACATACACGCCACCCCAGCACCCAGCATCCTCAAGCCCAGGCCCAAAGCGAACCCGGCGTGCTGGCCGTAGCTTTCGCCTACGGACTCTGGGTGATCTATAAATAAACGGCGAAACATTTAATCTGCTCTCCAACACACAGCGGACACTTGCTAGCCGTTTGGCCCGGCATACCAACGCCCCTATGCTAACCCTCTGGGCGCGAAGGTGTTTGCAATCTATGGCCCTAAATGGTCTATAATGAGAAAATGCTACTGCAAATAGGGGCCTAATTAGAAATGACTTCCCTTGATGAGAAAGATCGCAAGATTCTGGAAATCCTCCAAGAAAATGCACTAACCCCGGTTGCTGAGATTGCAGCCAAGGTTGGCCTTTCGACCACACCCTGCTGGCGACGCATTCA
This sequence comes from Alphaproteobacteria bacterium, assembly GCA_031362385.1. Classification (GTDB taxonomy): domain Bacteria; phylum Pseudomonadota; class Alphaproteobacteria; order Rhodospirillales; family Rhodospirillaceae. Next base: position 2,111 of record JANLSL010000138.1, read on the forward strand.
AAAACTCGAGGAAGAAGGAGTCATTCGCAAGCGCGTGGCACTGCTTGATCGCCACAAATTGAATGTGGGTGTGACAGTTTTCGTGGCGGTGAAAGCAAAACGCCATGCGATGGAGTGGTTGGGTGAATTCAAACGCGCGGTCGATTCCATCCCCGAAGTCGTCGAGGCTTATCGTCTCAGCGGCGAGATCGACTACTTGTTGCGCGTGGTGGTGCCCGACATTGCGGCCTATGACGAAGTGTATAAACGGCTGATTGAAAAAGTGGAATTCACCGACGTCAGTTCATCGTTCGCCATGGAAGATATGAAGTTCACCACCACCCTGCCGTTGAAGTACTTGGCGGGGTAAGGAAAGAAATTTCGCATATTTTTTAGAGCGGCACATGAGGAAAAACTTTCTAACTTTGCTCCTCGCTACAATCATTCAGTCTGCTAGCAGCTTATCATGGTACTTCGCAATCCCCTGGACCATTCCAATTTTGATAAGCCTATTTAAAGATGATCTAGCTTTTTTCTATGTGCAGAGCTTGCTGACAGTATCTACCATCTCTATAATACTCTATGCCGTATACATGCTGCTGAAACTCTACTCACTGTCACGGCAATCTCGTGATGTAAGTATCCTTACCGAAACTGGCAGCTTAAGCGCGATACGACGGTATCTTGCAGATAAAATTGATTTTGCATAACCAGCAATACGGCGACACTTCGGGAAACTTGGTGGCTCGCAAAAAACGCGCACGTCGTCCTGGGGCTTGTCCCCAGGACCCAGAGTCATAAGCTCCGAGCGTGACCACATCCTTTTACGTTTACATTCTATCAAGCAAGCGCAATGGAACGCTCTACATTGGCGTGACTAACAACCTGGTGCGCCGAGTCTTTGAGCATAAGCAAGGAAATGTTGCTGGGTTCACAAAAAAGTACGGCGTCAAGCATCTTGTTTACTATGAGCAATATAGTGATGCACTAACGGCTATTCAGCGCGAAAAGACGATGAAGTTTTGGTCGCGACAATGGAAAATAAATAAAATTCAAGAGAACAACCCGACCTGGAACGATCTCTATGACGAAATCGCCGCGCCATGATTGAGAGATATATGGCTGAGTTGCTCTGGGTCCTGGGGACAGGCCCCAGGACGACGATTATGCTTATAACCCCTTGTCGTAATCCTGCTCCATGGTTGTGAGCAAGCGGTCGAGAAATTTAGTGCGCAAGGCATCACGCGCAGCGCGCACGTCATCTGATGGCTCGTAAGCTTCAATGTCAGCGGGTGTATAGGCACCCTTGGCAGCCGCAACACGTTCATGCGTATCAAGTCGGTCGCGCAGCACGGAAACTTCTGCCGCCATATTCATAAACATGGTGAGTAAA
>JANLSL010000148.1:0-2363 GCA_031362385.1 Alphaproteobacteria bacterium
CGCCGCTGCTGCTGCGACCGTATAGGGCGACCCCAAATATACCGATGCTTGGTTCGATCCCATACGCCCTTTGAAATTGCGGTTGGTGGACGAGATGCAGACCTCGCCTTCACTCAGCACACCTGCGCCAAGTGCTGCACAGGCACCGCAGCCTGACGCCAACATCGTAGCACCAGCATCGGTCAGAATACCCAGTGTGCCGTCGGCGGCCGCATCGGCATAAACTTTTTGTGACGAAGGTGCCACCAGCAAGCGCACAGTGCTGGCAATCTTGCGGCCCTTCAGCACCTCAGCGGCCATGCGTAAGTCCGACAGCTTCGCACCCACGCAGGCTCCGATATAAGCCTGATCGATTTTGATTTTCGCATAATCGCCCACCGGCCCGCTGTTGGACGGCGCATGCGGCGCGGCGATTTGCGGCTGCAACGCTGTGGCATTGAAGGAGTGCTTTGAAATGTATGAGGCATTATCATCACTGCGCCACGTCAGCGCGTTGGCAGCGGGCTGCTTACCAGCCGCACGAATGGCAGCCAGCGTTGTTTCGTCGGGCGCAATCACGCCGGTCTCACACCCCAACTCGGCCGCCATATTGCACAACACGCCGCGCTCGCTCATCGACATATTTGCAACTGTGTCGCCGCCGTATTCAATGGCTGTGAAGGCGTTGTCCATGCCCAACGTGCGGCAGAGCGACAACATGACATCTTTTGCAACCACCGCTTTGCTGAATTTGCCAGACCACTCCACCCGAATGGTTTCAGGCACGCGCGTCCAAATTTCGCCGGTAATGCACACGCCGGTCATTTCAATGCCGCCAAAGCCCGCCATGTAGCAGCCGTAGGCGCCACCCATCGTCGAGTGACTATCACCCCCGCAAATAAACATGCCGGGCTGCAAGTGCCCATTCTCGGGAAGTACGATGTGGCAAATACCCTTCATATCGTAGAAATGCGGAATCTGAAACTCCTGCACAAAGTCGCGCGATAGTTTCAAGATGGCGGCAGTTTCAGCATCCACGGCGGGAACAAAGTGGTCAGACACCACGACGATCTTCTCCGGGTCCCAGACGCCAACTCCTAATTCTTTCAGGCGTGGCCAGATTTTGCGGGGGCCACCGGAATCCACGATCATGGCCAAATCAACTTTACACGTGACAATCTCACCCGGGCGCACGCTGCTTTTTCCAGCCGCGCGCGCGATAATTTTCTCAACCAACGTCTGACCGGCCGGGCCCATCGTGAAAACCTTTCGAGCGTGAATAGAAATCCTAGACCTCTGCCCACTGCTGCTCAACCCGCATGTGACTCTATGTTGAGGTCATGCTAATAAATGGTCACATAACAGCAATTCAGGAGATGACAATGCCCGAGGGGGGCGCGACAGCAGGGAAAAGCAAATCTGCGCAAGAAACGCGCTGGGCCAAGTTCAATTGGCAAGACCCGCTCGGTTTTGAGGGGCAGCTGCTTGAGGACGAACGGTTGATTCGCGATACCGCGCGCAGCTATGCCCAAGACAAGCTCATGCCACGGATTGTGAAAGCATTTCGGCACGAGACTTATGATGCTGCAATTTATCCCGAGTTGGGCGCGCTTGGTTTGCTCGGTGCCACCATTCCAGCCCCATACGGCGGTCCAGGCGTCAGCCATGTCTCCTATGGTCTGATCGCGCGCGAGGTTGAGCGTGTGGACTCTGGCTATCGTTCGATGATTTCAGTGCAATCCTCGCTCGTGATGTACCCGATCTATGCGTATGGCTCTGAAGCGCAGCGCCTAAAATATTTGCCCAAGCTTGCCAAAGGTGAATGGATTGGGTGCTTTGGTTTGACCGAACCTAATTCGGGGTCTGATCCGGGCAGCATGGCAACGCGCGCAAAAAAAGTAGACGGCGGCTATTGCCTCAGTGGTGCCAAAACCTGGATTTCCAATTCACCCGTGGCCGATGTTTTTGTGGTGTGGGCCAAAACCGAAGACGAAGTGATTCGCGGATTTATTCTCGAACGCGCCATGAAGGGCCTGACCACACCGAAGATCGAAGGCAAAATGAGTTTGCGCGCTTCGATCACTGGCGAGATTGTTATGGATAACGTGTTCGTGCCCGAAGAAAACAAATTACCAAACGGCGAAGGCTTGAAGGCACCATTCGGGTGTTTGAATAAGGCGCGCTATGGCATTGCCTGGGGCACAATGGGGGCCGCCGAGGCCTGCTGGTATGCGGCGCGCCAGTACACACTTGATCGCAAGCAGTTTGATCGCCCGCTGGCGGCCAACCAGCTGGTGCAAAAAAAACTTGCCGATATGCAAACTGAAATTGCTCTCGGCCTTCAGGCGGTGTTGCAAACCGGGCGGATGATTGACGCTGGCACA
>JANLSL010000198.1:0-7229 GCA_031362385.1 Alphaproteobacteria bacterium
TCACCGCTGAGAACATTCTCCCACGAATCTAAAATCGCGCCGGTTTTCAGATCAGTGTAGTACGACACTTCCTTGTGCAGTTTTTGCCAGTGGTAGTCGCCGACATATTTCACTGTCGTCAGCCCGAAACCTTCATAGCCAAATAACGGTTGCAACGCTTTGGTCGGGCCCACGTAGGCCAACACCTGGCCTTTGAAATAACCGCACGACACTGAGTTGTCGCGGATATCGGCCAGGAGTTTACAAAATGCGAGTGTATTGTGCTCGGCTTTCATCGGATCGAAACCCGCACCGAAATCAGGCATAGCTAACGCAGCACGCGCGGGCCCTGCACCAAACAGTGAAACAGTCGCAGCACCCGCAGTTGCCGAAAGCATGTCACGACGCGAGGCTAAAATACGATCAAGGGCAGAAAGAATCATGGTGCGGCTCCTATGTTTGCGCGATGAGCCTTAAGGCTTGGGCGCTGGTTTACGTGTTTCGGTGTATTGAAAATACATATTCGTGAATTTTGGCCACGGCTCAGGGCGTGTAAACCAAATCGGGTGAATGCGCCGCACGATGTCAACCGTGTTAGCCGGGACATCCTTGAGGTCCATCAGCTTCTTGCCCGCCGCATGCCACAGCACGTAGCCAGGGGTTTGCCCCATCAGCATCCATGGCAGCCAGTCTGAGGTCGCGGCATAGGCAAAATCCGTCGGTGCGGCGGGCACATCAGGGTTGATAATATCCGACCACTTCCCTTTCAGGGTCGATGAGGTTTGCACCGTCAGCCGCTCGCCCGACGTTTCCATGGGCCACTCATCTTTTTTGAGCCAATGCGGCGAGTTGATATAGCTATCTTTGGTCATCCAAAAATCATCGCCCAGTTTTTTGAACGGATAATTAAACGCCTTGCCGGTGTTGGGTAAAACATCGCGGTTGCCCACAAGTCGAGGCTCGTTCTCGGTGAATAAAAATTTCACCGGGCCTTCGCGGTAGTTAATAGGGCGTACCATTTGGTTGGTGACGGGGTTTTTGATTTCGCCATCAACAATCGCATTCGTTTCCAAGTCACGATAGAACGAAGCTTCCCAATCTGTGACGTGATATTTGTAGTCCTCGAGTTTTTCTGTACGGCGTAGAATTAGCGTTTCGACCTTGATGATCGGCTTAATGGCTTGGCCCGGAACGGCGAGATCAATCGTGCCCGTGAACCAATAATAAACATCTTGAGTCACCGTTGAGGCACGCAGCTTCACATATGCAAACATCAAATCGCGCGGAACATTGAGATCAAGCTTGAGCTGAGGCTGTGCAGCAAGGGCGGGGCCGTTGGCAAGCACAACTGGAAGTACCGTTGCTGCTTTCAACACCGTGCGGCGTGAGCGTGCTGAGCTGTTCATACATTTATCCTTTTCTCGATTCAGCGCTGAACTGTCGCGTGTTGCCCCTACCGCCGCAAGGCTCTTACGAGATCATGACAGCGTCGCATTTTCATCAACCGCTCAGCGGACGATAAAGGGCGTGGTAGGATAAACGATGCTGACGATTCGACCTGCTGAGATTGATGATGCCCCTGCGATAGCCAAAGTGCACGTGGAGACTTGGCGATATGCTTATCACGGCATTATTCCGCAAGATTATCTTGATACACTGACTGTGCACAATCGCGCGATAAGTTGGGTGCGATGGCTGGAACGCAGCAGCCAGTTGATCACACTTGTAAGCGAAGATGATCATGGGCGCGTGGTCGGGTTTGTTTCTGGCGGACCGATCAGGCATCGCGAACCGCGCTTCGAAGGCGAAATTACTTCGCTTTACATTAGCCCACACGCACAACGCAACGGCCATGGCAGGCGCTTGTTCATGGCGCTGTCTAACCGCTTAGCACAACGCAAGCTGAAGGGTTTATTCTTGTGGGTTCTGGCTGACAATACGGCCCGCGGCTTTTATGAGACTTTGGGGGGCCAAGAAGTCAGCGCGACTGTGCGCGATTTTGCCGGGGCGTCTTTACGCGAAATTGGCTACGGCTGGGCCGTGACGCCAAGTTACGAATAGCTGTCAGGCAGACACCGCCATCTCGGATATCGGATATACTACCGGGAAAATATCACATGCCAAGGGGTCGCCTGGGGTTAGTCCCGGCTCGCGGATTGGGCGTGAGCCCTTTTTTCGCACCACGTAACGCGCGTCATCACCAGCATATCTGAATGCAATCGCACGGCGACGGTGCTGCGTGTGATTACCAGGTGCGGCATGAACAGTACGCAGGTGATTCAAAATCACATCGCCGGGTTGGGTCTCAAAGGAGACAATATCGTAGGTGCTCCGATGGCTCTCAATATCAGGCACGTCGGCATACTCATCAGTCTCGTAGGTAATGTTGGGGTCAAACCCGGTGGCCTTATACAGCGTTCCCGAAGCATGCGAGGCCCTTACCCATTCCACAGCACCCGACGCGCGTGTGACCGGATCGACCGCTACCCAAAATGAACACAACTGTTCACCATCAGCGTACATATAGGTTTGATCTTGATGCCACGGTGATTTGGCTGGGGTGTGGGGCTCTTTCACGAACATTTGGTCGAGCATGAGCATGGCGCGACGCGAGCCCATCATTTTTGCTGCGATCTCGCCTAGCGGGCATTCGCGTACAAACCGACGGATGTTGGCATTAAAAGTCCACATGAAAACGTCGCCCGCAAAACGCCCGGGCGAACCCTCGGCGTTGAAATTGCGACCCTTAGGTCCTGGCTCGGTCAGGCATTCGTCGATGCCCTGGGCCAGAACTTTAATGAGCTCTGGCGCAATGACGCCGCGTAAGCACATCACCCCATCTTGGGCGTAAACATCCAGATCTGATTTTGAGAGGGGATAGGCCATGCGGTGGGTCCATGATGCATGTTATCAATCTGAATATACGCGTACACTATATCATGGAAAATCCGCGTTTCCCCATGGCCCGGCGCATCACAAAAGGATAAAGAGATGGCGCGATGCTCTCGGGGGTTTTGGGGTGATCTTTCTTTCTGGCTTTGTTCGCTTGGTCGACTCGCTCAATGAATGGATAGGCCGGGCCGTGGCGTGGCTGACGCTGGGCTGTGTTGTGACCTGCTTCGCGGTGGTGGTCTTGCGTTATGGCTTTAACCTGGGCCTGCCGTGGCTGCAGGAGCTTTATGTTTGGCAACACGCGGCGGTGTTTTTATTGGGCGCTGGGTACACTTTCCTGCATCGCGGACACGTCAACGTCGATATTTTCTACGGCCAATTGAGTGCGCGGCGGAAGGCTTGGTTAGACATATTTGGCACCATGGTATTCTTATTTCCGTGGCTGGCAGTCATCGCCGTTGCCGCTGGGCCCTTTATCTTATCGTCCTGGGCGGTGCATGAAAGCACCGGCACGGCCGATGGCATGCCCGCCGTGTACCTGCTGAAATCTCTGTTGTGGGTTTTTTGCGGCTTGGTGTTTTTGCAAGGGATGGCGCTTCTGATCCGGCGCAGCTTATTCCTGGCGGGCCACCAGATTGATGAGCACGCGCCATGAGCATGGTTGTGATTGGTGAGGTGCTTTCTGTCGCCATGTTTGGCGCAACAATTTTGGCGGTGATGATTGGCTACCCGGTCGCATTTACATTGGCGGGGCTCGCGCTGATTTTTGCAGCCCTCGGACTTGGCCTCGGCGTGTTTGTCGCCGCCATTCTCTCAGCACTGGCATCACGATATTTCGGCACCATGGTCAACGAAACCCTCGTTGCTGTCCCTTTGTTCGTGTTTATGGGCGTGATGCTCGAGCGCTCCAAAATCGCCGAAGCCCTTCTCACCACCATGGGTGAGCTGTTCGGGTCACTGCGCGGCGGGCTTGGCTACTCGGTCATTTTGGTTGGCGCGTTGTTAGCGGCCTCAACTGGAATTGTTGGTGCGACTGTCGTAACGATGGGCTTGCTGTCATTACCAGCGATGTTGCGCGCAGGTTATGACCCTAAGCTCGCCGCCGGGACGATTTGTGCTGCTGGCACACTAGGGCAAATTATCCCGCCATCTACGGTTCTGATTTTCGTTGGCGACATTCTTCAAGGTGCCAATCAGCAAGCGCAACTCTCGCTTGGCAACATGTCGCCTGAACCTATTTCAGTTGGCCAACTGTTCGCTGGTGCGATGTTGCCTGGGATCGGGCTTGTCGCACTTTATTTATTGTGGATGTTTATCAAGTCCGTCACCGATCCCGCTTCGTGCCCCCCACTACAAATGACGCCTGCGCAACGCGCAGGATTGCGCGGGCGTGTTTTTGGGGCGCTGGCCCCGCCCCTGTTGCTAATCATGGCGGTCCTCGGCTCAATTTTGGCTGGCATCGCCACACCCACTGAGTCGGCGTCGGTCGGGGCGGTGGGGGCCATGGTGCTGGCGGCTTTCAAGCGTGAACTGAACCTCGACATTCTGCGCGCCGTTATGCGCTCGACCATGACCATTAGTTCCATGGTGTTCGTCATTCTGCTGGGTGCGAGCGTGTTTAGCTTGGTGTTCCGCGGATTGGGTGGCGAGAATTTAGTTTATGACTCGCTGGCCTCAATGCCGGGCGGCGTATTCGGCGCCGTATTCGTGGTGATGCTGGTGATTTTCATCCTGGGTTTCTTCCTCGATACCTTCGAGATCATTTTCATTGTGGTGCCGATTGCAGCACCGGTATTAATCAAACTTGGCGCTGACCCCTTGTGGTTAGGCGTCATGATTGGCGTCAACCTGCAAACCAGTTTCCTGACGCCACCTTTTGGATTCGCACTGTTTTATTTACGCGGGGTTGCCAAAGCGACCTTGAGAACAGCCGACATTTATCGCGGCGCCATCCCATTTGTAACGCTGCAAGTTATTGGGTTGAGTTTGCTGTGGATTGTGCCAGAAGCTGCCACGTGGCTGCCGGGTCAACTGTTCAAGAACGAACCCATCGCCCAAGACATGAGTGTTCCCTCATCTGCACCGACGCGCGCACCGGGCTCGCCCGTGAGTGATGATTTTACTGATTTGCTTGACCCGCCGTCGAACAACAAAAATAAACCTACCGTCGATAGCTTTGAAGATTTGCTGCCAGGCTAGAGCGCGATAGCTTTTGATCGAATCATTTTCGCGCTCTCGACTCTTGTTTTGTCGCGTTTTGAGCGGGCGAACCGGAGTCCACTTCGCCCTAAAACGCTCTAACTATTCAACCCAAACTTAAATGGCAACCGGCGCGCATTGAGGAAGGCCTGGTCAGCGATGCGTGTCCACGGGATGACGTCTTCGCGGAATTTCAGGAAATCCTCGATGATTCTTTTAACAATTCGGTTTGACGATGTGTCGCTGGCATAAATTTCGTTAAGCACTTCGTTGGTTTTCTCACCGCAGGTCGTCAGCACGTCTTCGGGCAACCCGCGCACAATGACGCCGTGCTGTTGTACCAGGGTGCGCAAAGCAGGCCCTGAGCGCGCTGTGTACTCTGCCAGCATATCGCGGTTGGCGGCTTCTGCGGCGACCTTAACAATTTCTTGTAAATCGTTGGGCAACGACTGCCATGCTTGTTCATTGATCATGAGCTGCAAGCCTGGCCCGGGCTCGTGATAGCCATGGGAGTAGTAGTATTTGCACACTTGATAAAAGCCGAGCGAAAGATCGTTGTAGGGGCCAATCCATTCCGCCGCATCAATGGCGCCCGATTGTAGTGCTGGGAAAATTTCCCCGCCGGGCAGCGTGACGGGCGTGACGCCGAGTTTTTGTAAAATGCGCCCTTGGTTGCCGGGCGCGCGGAATTTCAAGCCATTCAAATCAGCTACGCTGCGAATTTCTTTCTTAAACCAGCCCAGCATTTGTGTGCCGGTGTTGCCCGCCATGAACGCCCGCAGCCCGAATGGCAAGTAAAGCTCGTCCCATAGTTTTTGACCGTTGCCGTACTTGATCCAGCCTTCAAGTTCACCCGCCGTAAACCCAAACGGAAATGCCGTAAAAAACGCACAGCCCTCAGATTTTCCAGTGTGATAGTAGGCAGCATCGTGGCTCATGTGCGCCGTACCGCTGGCCACGGCATCAAAACACCCAAGCGCTGGCACCAACTCGCCCGCCGCATAAACTTTAATGCTGAGCCGCTTATTGCTCATAGCCGTGATGTTAGCTGCAAGCCGCTCGGCCCCGTTGCCAAGCCCTGGCAAGCCCTTGGGCCAACTGGTCACCATGCGCCATTCCAGCAGGCCTTGCGCAATAGCGGGCGCTGCAACACCAGAGGCACTGCCAGCAGCGGCGGCTTGAAGAAAAGAGCGGCGTTTCACTTTAAAAGCCTGCTTTAGTTCACAACCCAGGTTTTACCTGCGCGCAATAGTTTGTCGAGGTCGCCAGGCCCCTTGGCGCGTGCGGCTTCATCTTGTGTTTTGACTTGCGCTTCGTAGGAAGGTGCAGGGTCGCAATAAATCACACCCAACACTTCTGGGAACAAGGGTGGTCGCAAGTGCACCAGCATGGTGGCAAGGATTTTGTTTTTCTCGTCATGCACCACAATATCCTCAAGAGTTACGCCGTTCTCTCCAACTATTACGGCTTCAAGTGCGAGTGTTTTGGTGTTCAGCCGCAGTCCTTTGTTCTTGGCTTTGCCCCAAATCATGGGCTGGCCATGCTTGACGTGAAGTTGCATGTCGGCGGCGACTGCCTTCTCGGTGAATTCCGAGAACACACCGTCGTTATATACGATACAGTTTTGGATAATTTCCACAAACGAAGCGCCTTGATTATTCTTGGCGCGTAAAAATATCTCGGCCAATTCTTTGGCTTGAATGTCAATCCCGCGCGCAACAAACCGAGCGTTGGCACCCAGTGCGAATTGGCAAGGGTTGGCCGGGCTATCAACCGAGCCGGTTGGTGAGGACGGTGACTTCTGACCAAGTCGCGACGTGGGCGAGTATTGGCCTTTGGTGAGGCCATAAACTTCATTGTTAAACAGCAATATCTTCACATCAACATTACGACGCAGAATATGAAACAGATGATTGCCGCCAATCGACAAGGCATCGCCGTCGCCGGTCACCAACCACACATCCAGCTCGGGCCTGGCAATTTTTAAGCCCGTTGCAACTGCCGGTGCGCGACCATGAATGGTATGAAACCCGTAGGTCGCCATGTAATACGGAAAGCGCGACGAACAGCCGATGCCTGAGATGAACACGGTGTTCTCAGGCGCAGCCCCCATGTTGGCCAGCGAGACTTGCATGGCTTTCAAAATGGCATAGTCGCCG
>JANLSL010000207.1:0-5034 GCA_031362385.1 Alphaproteobacteria bacterium
TGCGCAGGGTTTGGTGTGGCCATACAGCGCATTGCTCATAGACGGGTAAAGGGCTGGCTCGACACCAACGATATCGATGTTGGGTTTGGCTGCTTTGGCGGCCAACGCAATGCCTGCAATCATGCCGCCGCCGCCGACGGGAACAACAATGGTTTCCAAATCGGGCGCGGCGTCGAGCATTTCAAAGCCAATCGTGCCCTGGCCTGCAATCACCTCGGGGTCGTTGTAGGGATGAATAAAGGTGATGCCTTTTTCGGCGGCCACTTTTTCGGCAAACGCCGAGGCTTCAACGAGTGATTCACCTTCCAGCAGCACAGTCGCGCCGTAATCGCGCGTCTTGCGAATTTTCATGAACGGTGTGCCCTTGGGCATGACAATCGTCGCTGGAATCCCTAGCCGTCCGGCGTGGTACGCCACGCCTTGCGCATGGTTGCCCGCCGACATAGCGATCACGCCTGCTTTTTTTTGCGCCTCGCTCAGTGTGGTGATTTTGGCCAAGGCCCCGCGCACCTTGAACGCGCCGGTGTGCTGCAAGTTCTCCAGCTTCAAATAAACCTTGGCGCCGGTGGCTTGGCTCAGCGCTTCGCTAAATACGGTGGGCGTTACAACCACATGGCCAGCAATCCGGTTGCGTGCGGCGGTGACGGTGGCAGCATTCAGAGAAGGGGATGACATGACGGCGGTATCCTAAAAAAAGAAAGACGAGCAAAACGCAAACAATCGCAGACCGATTCTCAAATCAGAGAATCGGGGCGGTAATTCGGATGCTCATCATTCGCCGTTTCATAAGTAGGGATTTAGCAGGCTATCCACAGGCGGGCAAGACTATGCGCGCGGCTTAAATATGAAGTTCTGCACATATCCTGGCTGTCCGCGCCGGGCGCGGTGGTCGTCTTCGGGATTGAACGCTGCGATGGGGCGCAAAGTTCCGTCGCGCACAAAGAATACATCGGCATTCAGCACATCCATCTCGGCCAAACACTCTTCGATGGGCCGTTTGCGGTGCCACTCTTCAATTTCAATCATCAATGTCGGCTTTTCGCGCCGCACGGTTTGCAACATGCCGCGCACCACGGCGGCCTCGAAGCCTTCCACATCAATTTTAATAAAACCGATGTTGGTAAAACTGTACGAGTCAAGCGTGGCCGCAGCGATAGGCACGGTGGCGAAACCGAAGGGCGCGGATTTTTTATTTTGATCTAATGAGGCGCCTTGGTTCGTGAACCCGGCTTTGTTGTAACTGGGAATCACCAGTTCCGCTGTTCCAGTGGTATCCGAAACGGCCACGTTATAAGCCCGCGCGTTGGTCGGCAGTGCCCGGGTCAGCAGCGGGAACATTTTCGGGTGCGGCTCAAAGGCATGCACCTCTGGGCACAACTTTGACAGTGCATGGGTGTAAACGCCCTTGTTGGCACCAATGTCGATGGCACTCTTGGCGGGGTCGACCAGGTGAGGCAGCAGATTGAACTCGCTCTCACCGCGTCGGGCGTAGCGGCGCAATAACCGCCACATATAAAGCCGCGGCGGGATCAAATTGTATTTGATCCACTCTTCCCACGAGTACTGCGGTTTATACGCCGAGGATGTCATGTCACTTGATATCACGCTTGATTGAGCCAGCAAAACACCGCACAAAGCGGCCATGAGCCTTCCTGCTTCTTTCCATCGTGATAATCGCCCCTTAGGCATCGCCTTCATGCTGCTGGGAGCACTTGTCATGTCGGCCACCGACGCCGCGGGAAAGTGGGTGATGGTCCAAGACTATCACGTCGCCCAAATGAATTTTATGCGCGGCTTTTTTGCGTTGGCCATTCTGGCCCCGACCGCTTTGAAAGAAGGCGGTTTGGTGGCGCTGAAAACCAAACGCTTTGTCGCGCACGGTGCGCGCTCGGTGCTGTTGGTGATTCTGGCTTACACGTGGTTCTTCAGCCTCACCACCGTTCCGCTGGCCGAGGCCACCGCCATTGCCTTGTGCGCACCGCTGTGCATGACGGCGTTGTCAGTGGTGTTGCTGGGCGACAAAGTGGGCCCGCTTCGCTGGGCGGCAGTTGTGCTGGGCTTTGTCGGAATGCTGCTGATCATTCGCCCCGGCACGGCGATGTTTAACCCGATGTTTCTGCTGCCAGGGTTTGCCGCGGTTGGCTATGCCACGTACATGGTGACGAACCGGATGCTGAGTAACACCGAGACTGTGACGTCCATCACACTTTATCCGCAGCTTGCGATTTTTGTAGTCTCGGCAATGTGGGCGCCGTTTGTCTGGCAAGAGATGAGCTGGTCCGTGTTCGCAGGCATGGCTTTTACCGGCACGGCGGCTGGCCTTGGGCATTTGTTGCTGACCTATGCATTTCGGTATGCCTCGCCCAGCGTGTTGGCACCGCTCGATTACACCGCGTTATTGTGGGCGACAATTTTTGGCTACGTGTTGTTTACCCAATTGCCCGATACCACCGCCTGGGCTGGCATGGCGCTGATTGTGACTGCCGGACTGATTGTGATTTACCGCGAGGCCTTAGCGTCGCGCCGCGCGGCGGTGTCGGCATAAGCACGCTTGCCTTCCAAAATCGTGTCATAAAATTTCTGCGCCCCACCGCCAATCGCTTCGATCAACCGCGCAGTGTTCATTTTGGTCGCTTCACGCCATTGCGCTCGTTGCTGGGGCGTGAGGGTGTGGACCGTGACTCCCAGGCTTGGCAGGCGGGCCATTTCTTCGTCGTACAGCTTCATCACCTCCGCGCGTTGCTCGGCCACGGGCTGGTAGCTGTGCTCAACAACCGCGCGCTGTTCTGCGGTCAAGCTATCCAGCCAAGCCTTGTTGAAAACACTCGAGCCTGAGGCCCTGCTGTGTTCGGTCAGCGTGAAATGCGGCGCGTAATGGGTTTCACCACCGCGCGCGTACAGCAGCAGTGATGTTTCGCCACCGTCAACCAAGCCGGTCTGCAAGCTGGTGATCAACTCGGTGCGCTGCATATGAATCACATCCGCACCCACAGCTTCCAAAAACATTTGCGAGGTTTGCGATGGCAGGGCCCGCATTCTGTAATTTTTAACGTCGGCTGGAACAATCAACGGTTTTTTGCCGTAAACGTTACTCCAGCCCACGTCTTGAAACGCGTGCAGGACCACGCCTTTTTGAGCCGTCATTTCGGCCAATGGCTTTTTGATAAAATTATCCAAAACAAAATGCCACTCGGCCACCGAGTCGAACAGAAACGGTGCGGCGATAAGTGTATACTCCGGCACCAGGCGCGACATGCTGGCTTCGCTAAAGCTGGAAATTTGGATGCGGTTGCGCATCAGTGCGTTCATCATGCCGTCTTCGCCGCCGGTCTCGCCGCGAATCAGGAGCTTGATCCCAAACGTGCCGCCGCTTTTTTCATAAACGGTTTTGCCAAAGCCGTTCCAAATACGATCACCAATATCGCCGGGGGCCGAGGCCGCCCCAGCGGTGCCAATCACTGTGGTGCCCGGTGGTGGGGCAAAAGGCTCCTGACCATGCCCTTCGCCAGGCACAGCCATGATCACCAAGATCAGAATCGCCAGTGCTGCAATGAAGTACCAACCTAGTGAAGGCATGGGAGTTCCAAAAATAAAGTGCCCGAAATATGTACATCTTTTGTAATCACCTTGGCAGGGGTGTCGGTAAGGTTAAGATGACGGCGAACAAGTGAACCTTAAGGAATTTTGATCATGCGCATCCGCGCTGCCGTCTTGCACCACATGGGTGCTGCCCCGCCCTACGCCACCTCCAAGCCACTCAAGATTGAGGAGTTGGAACTAGCCCCGCCAGGCGAAGGCGAAGTGCTAGTAAAAATTAAGGCCGCAGGGCTGTGCCACTCGGATTTATCGGTCATCGAGGGCACCCGGCCCCGGCCCACGCCAATGGCCTTGGGCCATGAAGCAGCAGGCATTGTGGCTGGCCTCGGGCCTGGCGTGAAAGACCTTGAGATCGGCGACCATGTGGTACTGGTGTTCGTGCCCAGCTGCGGTCATTGCGTACCCTGTGCCGAGGGCCGCCCTGCATTATGTGAACCTGCCGTTGTCTCCAACACCGCGGGCACATTAGCATCGGGGGCACGGCGCCTCAGCAAAGACGGCACACCGATCCATCACCATCTCGGCGTTTCAGGATTTGCTGATCATGCGGTGGTCAGTCGGCATTCGGTGGTGAAGGTGGATAAAAGCCTTTCGTTTGACGAAGCGGCGCTGTTTGGCTGTGCGGTCATCACCGGCGTGGGTGCGGTGCTCAACACGTCGCGGGTCAAGGCCGGTGCGCGCGTTGCGGTTATTGGGCTGGGCGGGGTTGGCTTGAATAGTCTTCTTGGTGCGCAAGTCGCCGGAGCGCGGCAAATTGTGGCCATCGATCTGCGCGATGATAAGCTGGCCCTGGCCAAACAACTGGGTGCCACGCACACATTTAATGCGTCTGATCCCGATGTTGTCGCCCTGGTGAAGGCGGCTACCAATGGCGGTGTTGATTATGCATTCGAGATGGCGGGCTCAATTCCGGCGTTGGAATTGGCGTGGAAAATTACCAGGCGTGGCGGCGAAACCGTCACGGCTGGTTTGCCCCATCCCCAAAAAACCATGTCGTTTGCGCCGGTGCAGTTGGTGGGCGAGGAGCGCACGTTGAAGGGCTCGTACTTGGGCAGTTGTGTGCCGGTGCGCGACATTCCGACCTACATCGATTTGTACCGTGCGGGGAAACTGCCGGTAGATCGCCTGATGAGTGATCGCATTAAGTTAGAGGACATTAATGCCGCCTTCGATAAACTGGCCTCAGGTGCGACGGTGCGACAAGTCGTGATGTTCGATTGAGCTTGTATGTTAGGGGCTAACTTTTTCTATTCGACTGTCACCCCACCCCTGACCCCTCCCCATTGAGGGGAGGGGAAGTTAGTTTTGCGGGCATCGTACTTAACCTCCCTCCCCCATGTGGGGAGGGAAAAAGGGTGGGGGGCTTGTTCACTATGTTACATCTCAAGCTGAAACTGTAGCTCGAAGATGCTGATCAACAAACCACGTGCCTATGAA
>JANLSL010000210.1:0-3219 GCA_031362385.1 Alphaproteobacteria bacterium
ATTACGTGATCGGCTCAGGTTGGCGCAAGAACGTCTGCGCATCGCTGAAGATTTGTTAAAACTGGTGGATGTTCAAGCGCGCATTGGCACGATCTCAAGCTTAGAACTGGCCCAGCAACGCGCAGCGATTGCCAGCCAGCGCGCTGCCATTCCGGCCTTGCGGGTGTCCGAACGCCAAGCTTTGGACGCGCTGGCCATTCTGGTGGGCCAATTGCCCGGGCCATTTGATGTGTCTGCGCAAACGCTCAACGATGTTAAGCTTCCCAGCATCGCGGTTGGCTTGCCTGCTGCGCTGTTGGAACGCCGCCCTGATTTGCGCAAAGCCGAAGCTGATTTACGCGCCAATGGGTTTGATGTGGCTGCGGCGCGCGCTGCCCGGTTGCCCAGTTTACAGCTAACGGCCCAAGGCGGGACATCAAGCGATGCGCTGAGCAGCTTGTTTAATACCGGCACTTTTTTCTCGAACATCGCGGCATCACTGACCGCGCCGCTGTTTGCGGGCAATCGCCTTGAAGGCCAAGAGCAATCTGTGCGCGCGCAAAGAATGGTGCTGGCGGAAACTTACCAACAAAGCGTGTTGTCAGCTTTTCGTGATGTGGAAGACGCGCTGACGGCGTCAACCCAAAACGCTGTTCAGTTTGGGTTTGCGCAAGAAGCTTATGTGCAGTCGGTCGAGGCCTATCGTTTGGCTGAGTTGCGCTACCGTGCAGGCACGGTGAATTTCCAAACCGTGCTTAATGCACAAACCACCGCGATCCAATCACAAGAAGCACTGATTCAATCCAGCCTCGCGCGGCTGACGGCCGTGATCACCCTGACCAAGGCCTTGGGCGGCGGCTGGGACGGTGCTGTACCCCAGCCGCTGAACTTAGCTGAGAGTATCGTTAATCCGTAAACATACCCGCGTCGTCCTGGGGCTTGTCCCCAGGACCCAGGATCAAAAATACCAGCGAGAAGTTTACCTTGGATCCTGGGAATAAATCCCAGGATGACAGCGCATTTTTTTAAGCTGGCTTCTTGAATTTCAGAACAAACTGATTGGTGTGGCCGCGCAGTTCTTGTTGGAACACGTTCACATTCATCGGGTCTTGCGGGTTTTCCAACAGGTCGGTTTCTTCCGCTAAGACGAACCCGGATTTGGCAATATCTTCAATGGCGGTGTAGCGCTCGATGCGATGGTTTTTATTCACGTCCAAGGCGGCCATGCCAGGGGCTGCATTATGGTCGATGATGCCGTAAATACCGCCTGGCTTCAAAGCCGCCATCACGCTTTTGTTCATGGCCTCGCGATTGACGCCCAGCCAATACAGATCGTGATAAAACATGACCACGAAAATGGCGTCGAGCTTTCCGGCTGGCAGTTGCAAATCTTCGCACTCAGTATTTTGTTCAACGATATTTTTGTAGCCAGCCTTGTCAATGAGATCGCCGAGCGGGCGCTGGGTATCTTTAATGCGTTCGCGCATCCACTTATTGTTTTGACCGTAGACCACGCCGGCATCGCCGACTGTTTCAGCCAGCACCGCCGTGAAGTAGCCCCGGCTGGTCATCAGCTCGGCCACTTTCATTCCTGGTTTAATGCCAAAGAAGGCCATGGTTTCGGCAGGTTTGCGTCCATCGTCGCGTTTTTTGTCGGCCTCGGGTCGCCGCGGGCTTTCAAGAATGGCTTTGCGCATCGCATCGGATGCTTTGATGTCGGCTTTATGGATAATCTTGGTCTCAACTGCGGCCTTGGCCGGTTTGAACGTGGCCATCGACAGGGCAGCACCTGCGCTGAGCGCTGCCGCCGAGCCCAACAGTAATCCGCGTCGCTGAATGATCATGAAGAACCTCCCCTAAGTTAAATATAATGGGTTATTCTTACACCTTCGGGCGGCGGCCTCCAGCAGTGAGTTGAGCAAACTCACAGGTTTTTTGATGACTGCTCGCAGTGCGATAGCGCCGCTAGCAGGGGTGGCGGCAGTGCCGACGAGTCTGGGGTTTGATTGATCAGCGCGCTACATGCTGCGTGAAAACTCATTCGGGTGAATGATTATTTTCCCTTGCCGGTCATCGCCTGAGCGCGTGGCATGGGCAAGTGCCTCGACAACTTTATCCAGCGGGTAAGCTTTTGCAATTGCTGCGCGTAGCGTGCCCTCGGCGATCAAGCCTGCCAAGTATTCATAAAGCTTTTGTACTTCGTCGCGCGAACGTGGGTTACGCAAGCTCATCCCATACAGGGTGATGCGCCGCTGCCAAAGATCAATGAAACTCAGATGACAAGCTTGGCCTGACATATACCCGTAGTTAATCACTTTACCGCCAGGCTCGACACAGCGCGCCACCGTGGTGGTGGCGGGCCCCGCAACACAATCGATGCCAGCTTTAGCCAACACACCGCCGGTGGCGGCTTTTACTTTCGCGGCCATCTCGTTGGGGTTGCCGGTGTCAACCAACACAACGTCGGCACCCGTGGCCTTCAATTCTGGAATCAAACTTTCACGGCGCACAAAGCCAATTGTGCGCACACCTTTTCGTTTGGCCAACACAAACAAATACCGCCCAACGCTGGCATTGGCGGCATTTTGCAAAATCCATTCACCGGGTTGCGCT
The DNA here is from genome assembly GCA_031362385.1 of Alphaproteobacteria bacterium. GTDB lineage: Bacteria > Pseudomonadota > Alphaproteobacteria > Rhodospirillales > Rhodospirillaceae. Next base: position 2,593 of record JANLSL010000210.1, read on the forward strand.
TGGGTATGGTCTTCCAGCAATAAATACGCCGTCAGGCCGTTGATGGTGGTCAACGCTAATTGGTCAGCATCGCCTTTGTCGGGGGCGCTTACCACGCGCTCAGCCGGGGCCACTAGGCGTTGGCGAAATGTGCCCGAGCCCTGCGGTGGGAAAACCCGGTCGCCGCGTTTCCATCCCTTCACATCTTTGCCAACCTCGACAATGCGCCCGACGCCCTCAAAGCCCGGCCAGCGCGGCAGGGGTGCGGTGTCAAAGCCTTCTTCGCCCACCACATATTTCACATCGGCCAAATGAAGTGCTGCGGCCTCAATCTCAATCGCCACTTCGCCTGGCCCGGCGTGGGGCATGGGCAAATCAACCAGCTCAATCACCTGGTCGGGCGCGCCATAGGCATTTTGGCGAATAGCCTTGATGGTATTCTTTGATTTTGCCATGGCCGGAGTGATGGTGGCGACCGTGGCTGTGATGACAGCGGAACGGCGGGTGAGGGCGGTCATGAATACCTCTATTTATTCTGCTGAATGTCGAGCGTGGTCAGATGAAAACCCCATTGTCGCCATAAAAACTGAAAGGGCAACTGTGAACCGGCGCGTCATCTGGTCATCCTTTATTTTGCGGTTACAACTT
>JANLSL010000306.1:0-7390 GCA_031362385.1 Alphaproteobacteria bacterium
CCCAAGCTGGCTGGGTTATTCCGTCGCCCCAAGCCTCGATGTTTGCCTGGGCCCCCATCCCTGAGCCCTTCCGGCACATGGGCTGCATGGAATTCTCGAAGTTGCTGCTGACCGAGGCCAAGGTTGCGGTCTCGCCCGGTACTGGCTTTGGCGAAAACGGCGAGGGCTTTGTGCGCATTGCTTTGGTCGAAAACAAACACCGCATCCGCCAAGCCGTGCGCAGTATTCGCACATTTTTTACAAACTCTGGAAGTGCTCTCAAAAATTTTGACCCCAAGCGAGCTGCCAACTCGTGAGCACCCCCCTGAAAATTGCAATTGCTGGCCTTGGCACTGTCGGGGCAGGCACCCTGAAGTTGCTACAGGCCAATGGCGATGCCATTGCAGCCAAGTGCGGCCGCCCGATCACAGTCACGGCCGTCAGCGCCCGCGATAAAAAGAAAAATCGCGGGTTTGATCTGTCATCGATCAAGTGGTTCGACGATCCGGTTGCCATGGCGACGCAATCAGACGCTGATGTGATTGTTGAATTAATGGGTGGCGCAGAAGGGCCCGCCCGCCAGGCCGTCGAAGCAGCTTTAGCCAAAAAACGCCATGTCGTGACGGCCAATAAAGCTTTGCTGGCTCATCACGGTGTTGCCTTGGCGACAAGTGCTGAGAAAGCTGGCGTAGCGCTGGCTTACGAAGCCGCGGTCGCAGGCGGCATTCCGATTATCAAAGCATTGCGCGAAGGATTTTCGGGCAACGCCATTCAGCGCATTTACGGCATTCTGAATGGGACATGTAATTACATCCTGACAACTATGCGTGCGACGGGCCGCGATTTCGCTGATGTGTTGGGTGAAGCTCAACGATTGGGGTATGCAGAATCCGATCCGTCATTCGATGTCGATGGTATTGATGCCGCCCATAAACTGGCCATCCTTGCCAGTGTTGCGTTTGGGACGCAGGTTGACTTCAAAAGCGTGCACGTCGAGGGCATTCGGCGTGTGAGCGCGGTTGATATTGCTTACGCTGAGCAGCTTGGATTTAGAGTCAAGTTGATTGGTCTTGCCACACGCAGCAGCGCTGGTATTGCTCAGCGTGTTTACCCCTGCCTGATTGCCCCTGACTCTCCGCTGGCGGCGGTTGAAGGCGTTTTTAATGCGGTGGTCACTGAAGGTGATTTTGTTGGGCGTTCAGTACTAGAGGGTCGTGGTGCAGGCGCTGGTCCGACAGCCTCGGCGGTGGTGGCTGACCTTGTCGATATCGCATCTGGTCGCCGGGTCCCAACGTTTGGCGTGCCGGTTGCAGCGCTTAAAAAATTGCCATCTGTCCCCGTGACTGACCGGGTTGGTGCCTATTACGTACGCTTGGTGGTGACTGATCGGCCGGGCGTGTTTGCCGATATTGCGGCTGCGTTCCGTGATGAAGTTGTATCGATGGAATCGGTACTGCAGCGCGGGCGCGACGAAAAGGCCAGCGTGAACGTGGTTATTATTACGCACGACACCAAAGAAGCCGCACTGACCCGCGCACTGAAAAAACTTGAAGCTAATGCCGCCGTGGTTGAACCGCCTCATATGATTCGGATCGAACGGTTCCCCGCGCCATAATAAAAATCAGGGAAGTAAAAATGTCCAAGCAACTTGATTCTTCTTTTGCCAACGTCCTTGAGCGCAACTTAGCACTTGAAACGGTGCGCGTGACCGAAGCGGCTGCTTTATCAGCCATGCGCCTGATGGGGCGCGGCGACGAAAAGGCGGCTGACCAAGCAGCTGTCGATGCCATGCGCAAAGCGCTCAACAGCCTGAACATCAACGGCACTGTCGTAATCGGCGAGGGCGAGCGCGATGAAGCGCCCATGCTGTATATTGGTGAAAAAGTTGGATCAGGCGAGGGCCCGAAGGTTGATATCGCACTCGATCCCTTGGAAGGCACAACTATTACTGCCAAGGGTGGTGCGAATGCTTTGGCAGTTATTGCCATGGCCGAGTCAGGAAATTTCTTGAATGCGCCTGATGTTTATATGGATAAAATCGCCGTTGGGCCCGGCCTGCCTGACGGCGTGGTCGATTTAGACGAAGCACCCGATAAGAATCTGAAAAACCTCGCCAAGGCCCGTGGCTGCGCGGTCGCTGATTTGTTGGTGTGCATCCTTGATCGCCCGCGTCATGCGGACTTGATTGCCAAAGTTCGGGCTGCGGGCGCACGCATTATGCTCATTTCCGATGGCGATGTTTCAGGCGTGATCGCAACTGCGCAGCCTGACTCAGGGGTTGATATTTACATTGGATCAGGTGGTGCACCCGAAGGCGTGTTGGCTGCTGCAGCGTTGCGCTGTATCGGTGGCCAGATGCAGGGGCGCTTGTTGTTCCGTAATGACGACGAGAAAGGCCGCGCCCACAAACTGGGCATCAAAGACCTCAATCGCAAATATGCGATGCTCGATTTGGCCAAGGGTAATGTCATGTTCGCCGCCACAGGCGTGACCAATGGTGCAATGCTGAAGGGGGTGCGCCGTACCCCCCATGGTGCGGTGACGCATTCACTGGTGATGCGTTCAAAGTCTGGCACTGTGCGCTATGTTGAAGCCCACCATCGCCTCGACAGCGATGGCAATAAATAATCAAGGCGTATATGTCGGACGCGACCGCGCCTGGTCTGTTTGAAAAGTCCACGTCGCTGTGCGGCCGCACATGGCTGCTCAATTCAGTCGACAATCGCTTGGTGGAAAGCCTATCGCGTCAGGCTGGTGTCAACGATGTGCTGGCCCGTGTTCTGGCCGCGCGTGGTGTGACCTTAGACACCGTACAAGATTTTTTACATCCAACCTTAAAAAATCTCATGCCTGATCCCAGCACCTTGGCTGGAATGGACGGGGCTGTTGCGCGGTTGGCGGCGGCGATCAATGCCCACGAAAAAATTGCTGTGTTTGGCGACTATGATGTGGACGGTGCAACGTCATCAGCATTGCTGCGGCGGTTTTTCAGAAGCCTTGGCATCGATGCGCTGATCTATATTCCCGACCGCATGAAAGAGGGGTATGGGCCAAACGTGCCAGCCCTGCTTCAGCTTGCAGCGCAAGGCGTTAAAGTGGCAATCACCGTTGATTGCGGAATCACCGCTTACGAACCGCTGAAAGCCGCCAAAGAGGCTGGCCTTGATATCATCGTTGCTGATCACCACAAGGCCGAGGCAGTGCTTCCCATTGCGGCCGCCGTGGTCAATCCTAATCGGCTTGATGACACCAGTCGGCAAGGTCACTTAGCCGCGGTCGGGGTTACGTTTTTGTTGGTGGTAGCGCTCAATCGTGCCTTGCGCACTGCGGGGTGGTATCAGCAAAACAACATCCCCGAGCCAGACCTCAAACAGTGGCTTGATATCGTTGCCCTTGGCACGGTGGCCGACGTTGTGCCGCTGGTCGGTCTTAACCGCGCATTTGTGATTCAGGGTCTGTCGATTTTAGGGCGCGGCGCCAACGCTGGCCTGGCAGCCATGCGCAAAGTTGCCGCCATCGATGTTGAACCCAGCGCCTATCATCTTGGGTTTATTTACGGGCCGCGCGTGAATGCCGGTGGTCGAGTCGGCCAAGCTGATTTGGGAATGCGGATTTTGTCGACCGAGGATGCTGACGAAGCAACCGCACTTGCGTTGCGTTTAGATGACTACAACCGCGCCCGTCAAGATATTGAAGCTGCGGTTTTGGCCGAGGCCATTGAGCAGGTTGAAACGCGCAACAGTGATGATCCGGTGACGTTTGCGGTGGGCCAGTCTTGGCACCCCGGGGTTATTGGTATTGTTGCCGCCCGTTTGAAAGAACGCTATGGCCGCCCCGCGTGCGTTGTCGCCCTTGATGGCGGCATGGCGAAAGGCTCGGGCCGTTCGGTCAAAGGTGTGGATTTAGGCAAAGCTGTTTTGGCAGCTCGTGATGCAGGCTTACTGTTTAATGGCGGCGGTCACGCCATGGCGGCAGGCTTTACAGTGGAAGAGCAGCACCTTGAGCGATTCATTGAATTCATCAACACGCACGCTGCTGCGCAAATGAAATCAGGCGTGACATCGATTGCTCATTTGCTTGATGGCGTGCTGTCGGTGAACGCGGTGACCCAGGAGTTTGCTGAAATGCTCGGCGAGTTAGCGCCGTATGGTTCAGGCAACGACGAGCCCCGTTTTGCAGTGGTAGATGCTGAAGTTGGCAAAGCCGATATCGTTGGCGCGGGCCATGTGCGGTGTTTCCTGACAGGGCGCGGTGGTGGGCGGTTGAAGGCGATTGCGTTCCGCAGTGCCGATTCTGATTTAGGCGTGGGCCTGCTGAACGCGCGGGGGAGGGTGGTTCATCTCACCGGAACCATACGCGTGGAAAGCTGGCAGGGCCGCACCAATGCGCAGCTGATAATTGATGACGCGATGTTTGCGGCCTAACGCCTTATTTCGAGCCTCAAAATATGGCTTTTCCTGCCGTTGACGGGCTGCGGCTTGGCGTGTCAGTTTCGAGTTTCCGCTGGGGTCGGCTTTGACCACTCACCTCGGTGCAACCGCTTTCCGATAAGGGGGACGTTGATGTCTTTATTCAATAAAATTCTATCAGGTGCTGCCGTTGCCGCCACCATGCTTCTGGGCGCTGCCAGCGCAAATGCACAAGGGGCCGAATTCGATGGCACCAGTTTCACGTGCCTACAATATACCAGCAGCCTGGCTGAAAATTCATCGACCAAGGCTCAGGCAGGGTTAGCCAAACTCTGGGTCATGGGTTACTTGGCAGGCCACAGCAAAGCCGCAAATAAGATTCAAGTTGTTGAAGATGCAAAAGCGGGCGATGCCATTTACGCCACACTTGCTGCAAAGTGTAAGGAGTTTCCAGCTTTTACGGTGTGGGCCGTGGCGCGCGATGCGCTGGCCAATGAACCCCGCAAAATTCCCAAAATGGCCTCAGAGTCATTGGACTTGAATACCTATACCTGTGCCGCCCACGCTGATTCTAAATCGGGCTCGGCAGCTGAAATGATGAAGTCTGATTTAGCCGACCTGTGGGCCTTCGCCTTCATCCAGGGCTTCAAGAACTTCACTGACAAAGACATGGTCATCAACATGGAAAACAGGCCCATGCTGACTGGTGCTGTGTCACGCAACTGCACGAAGATGCGCGACAAAACATTCCTGGAACTGACCGGAATGGTTGCCCAAGCTGTGAAACTGGGCAGCTAATTCACTTTCCAATGTTCAACCTAAAAAGGGCCCGCAACTGGGGCCCTTTTTTTTTATTTGCGTTTATCGTTTGCGTTTGCGCTTACTGGCTTGACCGGGCGGCAGGGTTGAATCGCCATCACCCAGGCTACGTTGCATGAGCACAGCATCAGCCCAGCGGCCAAATTTGAATCCGCTGGAACTGAGCGCGCCAATCACACGGAACCCGTGGCGGCTGTGAATGGCCAGCGAGGCCGCGTTGGTACTATCGCCAATCACCGCAATCATCTGGCGATAGCCTAAATTGGTGCACCGTTTGATCAGTTCAGACATCAGCGCGTTGCCAATACCGCGGCCCATCATTTCAGGTGAGATGTAAATCGAATCCTCAACCGTATACCGATAAGCTGACCGCTCGCGGTATGGCCCACCGTAGGCGTAGCCCGACACGCGTTTGCCCACGACCGCAACCAAGAACGGCATTTTGCGCGATTGCAGTTTTTGCCAGCGCGCGGTCATTTCTGCCACCGTTGGGGCGTCTTCTTCGAATGAGGATGTGCTGTTCAGCACATAATGCGCATAGATTTCTTGGATCGCAGGGATATCGTCCTCGTCAGCAATCCGAATACGGATTTTTGCGTTGAGTGACGGGATGGCTGAGGCGGCGGACATGGCGTGTTTGGGCTGTCTTTAACACTAATGTTGCTGGCCTGCCGGAGTTCACTGGGGCAGACTTTGTCGGGGTTTGCTTTAGCGGTTTGTGGGCTGGCCCGCAATTCTATCGTTTATGGTCAAAAATCCAGGCCAACGGCCCAGGTTGGGGCGCTAATACATAGGTTTATGGCGCCCCTAAAGGCTTGATTTTGTAGCCCTCAGCCGGTATGACCCCGCCTCTCATGTATGCCAAACCTTAACTCTGGCGTGCCGGACGGTCCCCATCGTCTAGAGGCCTAGGACATCGCCCTTTCACGGCGGTAACCGGGGTTCGAATCCCCGTGGGGACGCCATCGCTAATAATCTCACTAAATCAAAGCTATACTCATCTCTTAGCGTAACAAAAGTGTGAACCAAGAAGGCCTTTTTGAAGCTTGCCACACTGTATCCTATGGGATACTTTGACGCATGTTCGACATTCGCCAGCTCGCGCAATTCTCCGATTGGCTTTCGCGCCTGCGCGATCACCGAGCCAAAGCCAAGATCGCGGCGCGGATCGAGCGCTTGGGGCTCGGCAACGCCGGGGACGTTAAACCGGTCGGGCGCGGCGTCAGCGAACTTCGGATCGATATCGGGCCGGGCTACCGGGTCTATTTCGTGCGGCGGGGAAAGCTGTTGATCGTGTTGTTATGCGGCGGCGATAAAACGAGCCAGGCAAACGACATCAAGTCGGCGCTTTCGCTTGCGGCTCAAGTGGAGGACTAACATGGCGAAGAAATTGAAGACGACGGCCTTCGACGCTGCGGCTTATCTCGACAATGATGCAGCTATCAGTGCGTACTTGGAGGAGGCGATGGCAAGCGCGGACCCAAAGTTCATCGCCCATGCGCTGGGCACAGTCGCGCGCGCGCGCGGCATGGCGCAGATCGCCAAGAAAGCGCGCCTGTCCCGCGAAAGCCTCTACAAAGCCCTCAGCGGCGACGGCAATCCGGAATTCGGCACCATCGTAAAGGTCATGCGCGCCATGGGACTGAAATTATCCGTGAACCCTGTCTCCAGAGTCTAGGCTTGACGCGAGAACCTTTGAGAAATCATTGAATTCCCTCACCAAATCATCAATCGCTTAGCTTCAGTTTAACCCACCAGCGAACGTTCAGTGTTTCATCACCTACGGTACGCCATTCTTAGGCAAAACCGAGAACTTCTCGCCGTTAATACTTCCGCTGGCGGTCGTAGTCCTTGAAAGCGAAATGCGTGGCGCGTTTGCCCCTCACGGGCCCACGCTCATCATCGGCATCTACTTTCACCAACATCTACTTTCACAAACCAGGTGCGCTCACCGGTTTTAGCATCGCTGCGCCGTTGGCACTTTTCATCAAGGGGCGTGGGTATCTTGCTGGGAGATACGCCCAAACTCCTCACAATTCGAGCGTCTGTCACGCGCCCGGCAAGTGGTCGCGCTTTTTGGACGATCTAGTTGCAGCGCGCGTGGTCCCGTAGATTGCATCTGGACTTGATATCTTTATGCTTTCTTGAGGGACGGACCTTTATCCTATGCGTTTTGTAAGATC
>JANLSL010000315.1:0-8671 GCA_031362385.1 Alphaproteobacteria bacterium
CGCTGGCCAAGTGACCGTCACCATTGAGCAAGACGGCAAAACCGAGAACATCACTGTCGAGCGTGTCATCTCAGCGGTTGGGATTGTCGGCAACGTCGAAAATTTAGGCCTCGAAGGCACCAAGGTGAAGGTCGAAAAAACTCACATCGTGATTGACGAACTTTGCCGCACGGGCGAGGCGGGCGTGTATGCGATTGGTGATATTTGCGGAGCGCCGTGGTTGGCTCATAAAGCCAGCCATGAAGGCGTGATTTGCGTTGAGGCCATCGCCGGCCTGCATCCGCACCCGCTCAAAACCGAACTTATTCCTGGCTGCACCTATTGCCACCCGCAAATCGCGAGTGTGGGGCTGACCGAAGCCGCCGCCAAAGCCAAAGGCCATGCGGTGAAGGTGGGCAAGTTTCCCTTCATCGGCAACGGCAAAGCGATTGCGTTGGGCGACACGAATGGGTTTGTCAAAACCGTATTCGATGCCAAGAGCGGTGAATTGTTAGGCGCTCATATGATTGGCCCGGAAGTCACTGAAATGATTCAGGGTTACACCATCGCCAAAACTCTAGAAACAACCGAAGCCGAGTTGATGCACACCGTATTCCCACACCCGACCATCTCGGAATCCATGCACGAAGCGGTGCTGGATGCCTATGGCCGCGTGGTACATATGTAACTCTTAATTCCTCTCCCCTAAAGGAGGGGAGGGGAGTAAATTCACGATATGATTGATGCTGAACTCATGAACACCATCTCGCCCATCAAGCCGCATAATCTTCGTCAGCCCAAGCCCGCGTGGTTGCGCGTGAAGGCGCCGACGTCGCCCGAGTATGCTGAAACGCGGCGCATTATGCGCGAGCATAAGCTGAATACCGTGTGCGAAGAGGCGGCCTGCCCGAATATTGGTGAATGCTGGAAAGTGCGCCATGCCACCATGATGATTTTGGGTGACATCTGCACGCGCGCCTGTGCGTTTTGCAATGTCAAAACCGGACGACCTGGCGCAGTTGACCCCGATGAGCCCGCACATGTGGCCGAAGCGATTAAAAAACTTGGGCTGCGTCATGTTGTGATTACGTCGGTTGATCGCGATGACTTAGATGACGGCGGGGCCCATCATTGGGTGGCAGTGATCGAGGCGGTGCGCGCGGCCAACCCCACCACCACCATTGAAATTCTCTCGCCTGATTTTCGCAAGAAGATGGGCATGGTTGATTTGGTCGCCTCGGCTTTACCCGACGTCTACAACCACAACTTGGAAACCGCGCCGCGCCTCTACAGAACGATCAGGCCTAGTGCGCGCTACTTTACCAGCTTGCGTTTGCTCGAGCGCGTGAAGGAAATGAACCCAACCGTGTTCACCAAATCGGGCATTATGGTGGGCTTGGGCGAGACCAAAGATGAGGTCATTCAAGTGATGGATGACATGCGCGCCGCCGAGGTGGATTTCATCACTATTGGCCAGTACTTGCAGCCCACTCCCCATCATGCGCCGGTTGATCGGTTTGTCACGCCCGATGAATTTGCCGAGCTTGAGCGCATCGCCTGGGTGAAAGGCTTCTTGATGGTCTCAGCCACACCGCTGACGCGTTCATCATATCATGCCGATGCAGATTTTGAGCAGCTTAAGGCCGCGCGGTTGCAAAAGGTGGGCTCGTGACGGTTAAGGGCAATTTCGATCATGCTCACACGCGCCAGGCTTTAGAGCGCATCTGAATTCGGTCATACCAGGGTAGCGCTTATCTTCCTACTGTGGTAGGAAAGCTGAGAGGTGCACCATGAAAATCGAGAAGATATCTATTTCCCTCCCGAAGCAAACCATGCATTTCGTTGAGCAGTACCGCAAGCAGCACAAGCTGCGGAGCCGATCCGAGGTCTTCGCCAAGGCGGTGCGCATGTTGAGCGAGAAGGACTTGGCAGAGGCTTACCGAGCGTCGGCGCACGAAAATCGCAAGCTGATTGAGGAATGGGATGTGACGTCGAACGACGGGCTGGAAAATGAACCGTGGTGAAATTCATTACGCGCGGCTCGATCCCGCCGTTGGCTCGGAAATGGGCAAATCCAGGCCCGTTGTTATTGTTAGCAACGACACTAACAATGAATACAACGATACCGTCACCGTCCTGCCGTTGAGCACAAGCCTGCGCCGAATCTACCCGTTTGAAGTGCTCGTGAAAGCAGCCCACACCGGCCTGAAGAAAGATTCCAAGGTTTTGGCCCAACAGATTCGCACGATTTCCAAATTGCGGGTATCGCCCGGATGCATTGGTGGGATTTACGATGAGCGGCTGGAGGCAGTCGAGGCCGCAATGAGATTGCACCTCGCTCTCGACTGATCATGCGCACCCACCGTGAAACCCGGCTGTTGCCCTACACGCCCGAGCAAGTGTTTGCGGTGGTCGCTGACGTTGAAAAATACCCGCTGTTTCTGCCGTGGTGCTTGGCGTGCCGTATCAAAAAGCGAGAGTCTGCGACGGCCTTTACCGCCGATATGGCAATCGGTTTCAAGATGGTGCGTGAAACATTCACCTCACGCGTCACAGCCGAGCAGCCTAGGGCCGTAAAAGTCGAATACCTTGACGGGCCTTTTCGCCATTTGGTCAACACGTGGCAATTCAAACCAGCCACAACAAAGACTGGTCATGCGGCAACCGAACTTGAATTCTACTTGGAATTCGAATTTCGCTCACGCCTGTTGCAATCAATTATCGGTGTTTTATTCGAAGAGGCTGTGCGGCGCATGGTTGCTGCATTTGAGGGCAGGGCGGCTACACTTTACGCTTCGGCGGTTTCGCCTGCGTCTTGAAGTTGGCTGGCCAGCAGTTCTAAGGCAGCTGCAACAGTCGCGCGGCGGATGTCGGTTCGGGTGCCGGCGAACACGTAGCGTTTGACCTGAGCATCCTTGCCGCGTTGGGCTACGGCTAGATATACCAAGCCCACGGGCTTTTCTTTTGAACCCCCCTCGGGGCCGGCAATGCCGGTCACGGCTACGGCGATGTCGGCGTTCGATTGTGCCAGTGCGCCTTCGGCCATAGCCGATGCGACCATATCACTTACTGCACCAAAATCAGCCACCGCATCACGCGGGACACCCAACATGGTGGTCTTGGCGTCATTGGAATAGGTGACGTACCCGCATTCGAAAACCGACGACGAGCCAGGAATGGCAGTAATACAACTGGCAACCAAACCACCGGTGCATGATTCAGCAGTCGTGATTTTCTTGCTGGTTGCTTTGGCAGCGACCAAAACTGTTTTGGCAAGGTCTAATAAATCGACGGGAAGCTGCGTCATTCGATTCCAAACTGGCGGCTGCTCGTTTAAGCTAAAACAGCGCGCGCGATTAATATGATCAAAGCGGCATAGAGGCCTGCAAGCACATCGTCAAGCATAACGCCTAAGCCGCCGCCGACGTTGCGATCAGCCCAACTGACGGGCCAAGGCTTTAAAATATCAAACAGGCGGAATAAAACGAACGTGGCGATATGCCAAAAAATCGCTACAGGGGCTGCAGCAAGCGCAATCCACATGCCCACGACTTCATCGACAACAATCCAACTGGGATCGCTATCATCGCCAGGCAGTTCTGCGTCAGCGCAAAGCCAACCGGCAATAAACAAAGCGGTCGCAGCTCCCAGAAGCAAAAGGGGGCCCCCGATCGCAAGCAATATCCACCCAAAAGGCAGGGCACCAAGCGAACCAACTGTGCCCGGTGCAAAGGGTACGCGCCCACAGGCGAACCAGGTCAGCAACACCTTTCGCAGGTGCGAGGGTAAGCCTGTGGATGGCTGCACATGGGGTAAGGGGTGGGGGGCGTTTTCAGTCACAGTACTCTGAAGGCTAAAGGTCCGCGGGCGCGATTACCATCACGCCAGCGTGATCAGGCTCGCGCAAAATGTCTGTAAAGCATGATAAATAGATGGTAACTCATTGATAATAAACAGATTTATTATTTTTACTTTATCTTTGAATTTCGCTGCGAGAGTTGGCAGGATACGACTTGGCGCGTGCCTCTGAATCGCCGACATGATCGCTCCACTGCTGCGATCAACCGGGTCAAAACCGATTGGTCGTTGCGGCGTTGTGGCTGTCGTTGCCTAAGAAGAAAAAGGGCGGCGGAACGCGTGCCGATGAGCCCCGGACCTTAGATTACAATAGGATCGGGAGAGGAAAATTTGGGTGTCATCGGGGTAAGGGGATCGCGTGTTTTCAGGCAAACAGCTATCCAAGTTTGATCCGAAGGATCGCGGCTTAGGCCGTTTTGAGCAATCGCTGCAACGCTTCTTTCCGGAACGGCAACTTATTGTCCGCTCGGGCGAGCGCATGCGCACGTTGCGGCTGTCGACCCATCGTCAGGCGGCGTTAGCCGCAATCGCGATTGTGGTCGGAAGCTGGACGTTGCTGAGCTCAAGCATCGTGATGAATCACTCTGAGAACATCCGTGCCAAAAATACCGAAATCAAAGACGCGCGCATGGGTTATGAGCAGTTGCTCGCCCAGGTATCGATTTACAAAGAGCGCGTCGCCGACCTGACCAAAGATCTCGACACCAGTTACACCCAGTCAATGTCGTTGGTTGAAAAAGAATCCCAGCTTCTGAAGGCCAAAGCCCAACAATTGGGGCAAGGGGCCAAGCCGAAACTTGCTGATCGCATTAAGACCAGGGCTAAGGAAGTTCTCAATTCATCTTTATCAGCGCTCCAGGGCGAAGAGAATGTTGACCTGGCGCTCGACAAAGCCAAGCTCGAGCGCACACAGTCTGATGCCTCGCGCAAAACAATTCTGGCTGAATTGGGCGAGTTGGAAAACTCGATGGTCGATGTGGTAGGCCATCACAGCAAAACGTCATTTATCGCTGCCGAGGGTTTGGAGTTGCGCCAGGTTGTACTGGAACGCGACATGGCCGTGGCTGACCGCGAGACTTTCGCCCAGCGTGTTGTCGCCATGGAAGACCAAATTCGTGAAATGGAGAGCAACCAGTTGTTGCTCTATCACCGCTTCTCCGAGCTGGCCGAATCAAAGATCGCCAACATCGAATCATCCCTCAGTATCACAGGGTTGGATATCGATATGATGGTGCGCCAACAAAACAGCCGTAACCGTGGCGGCCAAGGTGGCCCATTCATTCCAGTGACTGAAAAAACGACACAGAATTCTGGCCCGGTCGAGGAATCACTGTTTCGGTTGAATGCGCATATGGATCGCTTGGGCGACCTCCAGACGTTGTTGGTTGGGCTGCCACTCGACGCGCCGCTGAAAAAGTTTGAGCTGAACTCTGGGTTTGGCGTCCGAAAAGACCCCTTTACCGGCACCTATGCTCAGCATTTGGGCTTGGATATGGGCGCTGATTTCAAGTCGCCAATCTCAGCAACGGGCGATGGCAAGGTGATTTTCGCCGGCTGGGATGGTCGCTATGGACGCATGGTCGAAATCGACCATGGCATGGGCCTGACGACGCGCTATGCTCACATGGCGCGCATCACGGTGCGCGAAGGTGATAAAGTTCAGCGCGGAACCGCGATTGGACAGCTCGGGTGCAGCGGGCGGTGCTCAGGTCCGCACGTTCATTACGAAGTGCTTCTGAACGGTAAAGCAATCAATCCGCTGAAATTTTTGAAGGCCGGAAGCGATGTTTTCAAGGGCTAACACCGCCACGCCGCAGCGTGAGCAGCAGGAAGTCAGGGCTGACCTCAATAAGTCGGTTCCCTCAATCATTAGTGCTGACTTGTCCATCGATGGTCATTTGGCATCTGCGGGCGAAGTGCAGGTTGATGGCACTGTGAATGGTGATATTCGCTGCAAGGCGTTGATTGTTGGCGTTAAAGGTTCAGTCGTTGGCGAAATCGTTGCTCAAACCGTGCGTATGCATGGCGCTGTGAAGGGCATGATCCGCGCAAAGAGCGTGTTCTTGGCCTCGACTGCGCGCATGTCGGGCGATGTGGAACACGAAAGTTTGGCCATTGAACCTGGTGCCTTCATGGAAGGTCACTGCAAGCGTATTTCAGAAGCCAACCTTACGCCGATTATGGAAGACCGCCGCCCGTCGTCACGCCCGGAAGCGGTCTCGAACTCGAACTCAAATTCGAACGTGGGGCCGCGCTTGGCTTCACCACCCAAGCCTTCGATGGTTGCTACCTAACCCGCATTAAACTGGCTGGTTAAAACACAGGCGGCCATTCTGGGCCGCCTTTTTGTTATCGTGCTGGTGTAGCCACTTTCAACTCTTTCTCCAAAGTTGGGGGCATGGTCGTCGTGTTGGCCAAAATCGCGCGGTAGACCATCACATTTTCCATCACACGCTGAACGTAGTTGCGGGTTTCTGTAAACGGGATGGATTCAACCCAATCCACCGCATCAACTTCGGGCGAACGTGGATCGCCAAAAGTCTGCGCCCATTTTCGGGAGCGGCCTGGCCCTGCGTTATATCCGGCCGCTGCCATAATGTAGGAACCATCGAATTCCGAGACGAGGGAGTTCAAATACAAACTTCCCAGCCGGGCATTATAGGCGGGGTCTGATTTCAGGCGGTTCTTGTTGTAATTCTCTTTGGCACTGCGCGCGACCGCGCGTGCAGTGGCAGGCATCAATTGCATCAGGCCCATGGCACCGGCTGGGCTTTGGGCAGTGTTATCGAAATTACTTTCTTGGCGCATGATGGCCAATTGCAGTGCTCGTTCGGGCGCACCTGGTAAACCAAAGCTGGGAACCGGATAGCCATAGGTCACAATGATGATGCGGTCGCGACCTGCTTGGCGCGCAATCCACACACCCAGGTCAGCGCGGCCTAAGCGGTTGGCAAGTTCAGCGGCCATATGCCGGTCGACAGCAAATGATGATGACTCTGCCAGTGCGAGCAGAAAGGGGCGCAAGTAGGGCGTGCCTGAAACATCGGCGAGGGCGCGCACGGCTTTGGCCAGGTCCTTCGCATCGAAGGCATCACGCTCTTGTACTGAAGGGGTGGGATCCAGCGGCAATGTGGGGACTGTCGTATCGCTCAGGCGGCCCAAAGCGAGCTGCCCATAGTACGTAGTGACGTGAATCGCAGCTTTGCGATACCACTCGGCTGCGATGTCAGCACGATTGGCGGCCTCAGCGGCACGGCCGGTCCAATAGGCTCCGCGCGACACATTGGCAGCCAGTTGCACCGTGTCATAGACTTTCTGAAAATGTTGTAGGGCGGCTTCAGGGTCTTTCAGAAACCGTAACGCCAACCACCCGGCCAGCCATTCGGCTTCCGACACACTTACCGAATCAAGCGCGCCATGATTGGTGACGATGGTATAGGCCTCAGCGGCGCGGCCATTCTCGAACGAATCGCGCGCCAGCAACTGGCGTTCGCGCCACCACAAGTCGGTGCGCGGGGCGGTATCAGGGCTGATGGGCAGAAGTGCGCGCGCTTCATCGTCGCGATTACGCGCCCGGCGCCACTTAATGCGGTCATAGGTCAGCCCGGAATCAGTGGCCAGTTCAGGGGGAAGTTTTTGAAACAGCTTCTCGACATTGCCTGCTTCGGCAATAAACGCCATGCGCACGGCCCCAACGGCAGCTTTGGGCAGATCAACGCGGGTGAGCATGCGCTCTGCTGGCCCGCGTTGTTCGGCATATAATAGTTCTTCTAGTCGCGCGCGATGATCCTCGGGTGTAATAAAGCGGCCGAAGCGCGATAAGAAATCGCGCTCTTCGCTGGCATCAAATCGCCCAGCAATCCATGCGGCGCGTGCAAGCTTTTCTGCTAAGGGCATATCGCCTGCGGCCAAAGCCGCATCCGCATAGGCAACTCTGCCAGCCGAAGTGACGGGAGGGGCTTTGGCGAACCATTTTAAGCGTTCGTCAGGCCCGCCGCTGTCTTCAGCGATGTCTTCGGTAATACGTTTGATTTCGTTCAACGCGGGCCAATGGGGGTGGCTTTCGATGAACGCCGTACGCTCATTGAAATTCAGCTTTGCACCCGGTGTGCGCATCGCGACCCAGTCAACAATCGACGTCAGCAGTGGGTTGCCAGAGCGCTGAGCCGCTTCGCGTGCGGCAGGCCAGCGGGATGTGGCGGCTGATTGAAGTGCAGCCGAGAACAAGTTGCGTTCGTTTGCCGACAAATGTGCTGGTTCAGCGCGCGCCACCAATGGCACAGCCGGTGTGTTTGCTGCGCGGGACGCGGCACCTCGTGCGGGCACGTCTGGCTTACGATCTGGGAAGATTCGCTCTTTGGATTGCGGCGCTGCGGTTTTAGACGGCAATGTTGGTAAAGAACGGTGTTCTGGTTCAGGGCTCGCGGGTGCAGCGGGCTTGCGCGCGGGCAATGTTCGGGGAGTGTCTTTTGACCACGCAGGCGCTGCAATCGTAACGCCAAGTATCAGCGCAACTGACAAAAGAACATTTGATACACGGTTCATACTCATCTCATAAAAAACTTTTGGGCCCTCGCGCAAGCCCTTGATGTATCGAAATGTTTCGCCAATCGCGAGTGTTGCTGCTGCAACGTTCTGTTCTATGTTCGACGACCATTTTTTACGTTTGACTTTCATGTCGCGTATTGTTGGAGTTTTGTTGCCATGGGGCAAGCCGCGTTTCGCGGGTCGATCACAGCCTTAATTACGCCTTTCAACGGCTATGCCGTGGATGAAAAGGCATTTCAAGCTTTTGTCGACTGGCAAATCAAAGAAGGGACGCACGGCTTGGTGC
>JANLSL010000325.1:0-8363 GCA_031362385.1 Alphaproteobacteria bacterium
ATCCGCTATGTACCCAGCTTCGCCCGACTCATAGCAAACACTCATTTTAAAGGTGTTTTTCTTCCCGGAAAAGATGATAAACTGGAATTAAAATATATTGTATCTTTCAATTATTTCTAATTTAGAAACTTTCCATGGGGAATTCCATTTAAATATATTTATATTTTTAATTTTTTTTTAAAGAAATACACGACATCCCAGGCTACGAATAACCTGAAAATATTTGAAAATCTCCTAAAACCATTGGTCAAGGATAACGGCATCAGCGCCAAGGGCCTTAAGTTCTGCAGCAACTTCTGGCCGGCGCACGATATTGCACGTGCGGATACCGCGCTCTTGAGCCAGAACGATGATATAGCGCCCGCAGTTCGAGTTTGCACCGTTTTGGACCAGCCACTCACCCGGTTTGAGAGCGACGTAATCTTCCAGTAACACAACCGCCGTCATGCCATTCACAAGCATGAGTGAAAGCTGAACGGCATCACCCTCTGGTGCAGGCATAACCTTCTCGGCGGGAGTACACACCAACTCAGCGAACGTACCCGCCCCCCACCACGGGAATACGCGCATGCCCACTTTGAACTGCGCAACGCCAGCGCCAACTTTGGTGACGCGGCCAATGCCTTCGTACCCCGGAATACGCGGTAGTGATTTAACGCGGAAATTATGATCACCCCTGAAGTTCTTCACGTCAGCCAGGTGCACGGCTGCGGCTTCCATGCGAATGACAATCTCGCCTGCTTTGGGTTCGGGGTCGGGCAGGGTGATGAGTTTCACCACCAGGGCAGGATCGCCGTGGGCGACGTGTTGCAAGGCGCGCATGATCGGCTTGTTTCCTTATCAATTTCGCTGGTAGGTCTATTATCAGGTGTCGGGCTTCGAAAATCCACAATACCCATTTGACCTGGGCCGCGACCTTCGCGATCATCCCCTGGGGCGTTCCCAAGTCAACCCCACGCGCCCCGCATAATGAGCCGATATGCCCACCACAGTTCGCCGTACTCTTGTTGATACCCCCGATGGACAGGTTCACGTTCGTCACGCTGGCAGCGGCGACGCTGTGGTGTTGCTACACTGGACGCCGGGCAGTGGCCGACAGTATCAACACGTCCTCAGCGCGCTTGCCGCGCGTGGGTACCGTGCCATCGCCCCTGACCATATGGGTTTTGGTTTTTCCGATGCCCGCCCGCGCGCCTGGGCTGTGGGTGATTATGCCCAAAACATTGCAGACGTCATGAAGGGCCTCGGTATCGCACGGGCACATATTATTGGCGGGCACTTTTCATCGGAAGTCGCAACTGAAGTGGCGCTGCGCCACCCGGCGCTTGTAAAAAAACTCGTGTTGGATGGCGCGCCCGTGTGGCCCCGCCCGTTGCGTGAGCAAATATTAGCCGCTGCCAAGCCCCAAGATCCTCAGTGGTCTGAGGGCGGTGACCACATCGCCTGGATATGGCAGCGCGCAGCGTGGTTGCGCAAAATGTGGGACCCGGCTTTTACGCTCAGCGACCAAACGGCCGAGACCCTGAAGATCGCAGTGATGGAAAGCATCCTCGCAGGCAATACCGATGATGCCGCTGCGGCGCTCAGGGATTATGATCTCGATCTTGCTTTACCGCGGCTTGCAGTGCCCGTTTTGGCGCTGACCGCCGAGACCGACCCGCTGACGAATTGTCACACGGAGGTGCTGCGCTTGGTTCCCGGTGCGCTCGGCCATGCCTTCGCTGGTGCCCATCCGTTGCATCACAGCACCCGCGCCGCCGATTATGTGGGCGTTTTGCACGCTTTCCTCTCAGGCACCGCGCCAGAGCTGTTTCACACTGCGGCAACGCACAGCCCATCGGCAGGTGCCAGCTATCAGTAAACAACCTCGCGCAATAAAGGCCGCTTATTATTACTCTGCCGCTGGCGCAATACGCAGGGGTGATTCAGCTAATAATGAGGCGGGGAAGTGCACCTTAGCCGTGGTGCCTTTGGCGGGCGCGCTGGTGATAATCAGCTCACCGCCCAACAGGTCCATGTATTGCTTGCAAATCGAGAGGCCCAAGCCCGCACCTTGACCAGAGTGCGAGACGGTTGGATTTCCCTGCAAAAATGGTTCGCCGATTCGGCGCATCACTGACTCGTCAATTCCAGGGCCTCGGTCGTGAACCAAGATATCTAAGCCTGTGATGTCTGCGCGCGATTCAATAGTCACATCTTGCCCAGGGGCCGAGAACTTGACGGCATTGGTAATGAGGTTGATCAAAACTTGGCGCAGGTAACGTTCGTCGACCATGACACGGGGCAGATTCGTGGGGATATTCACCACCACCCGCAAGCTGCGCTCGTTAGCCAGGCGGTCAACAAAGGCAACCGCTGCTTCAGTTACCGCGATGATGCTGATTTTCTCAATTTGTAATGACTGACTCCCGGATTCAATTTTGGCGACATCAAGGATGTCGTTAACGATATTCAATAAGTGCACACCCGATTTGTGAATGTGTTCAGCATATGAAACATAAACTGCGGATACGCCCTCGCCTAAAACTTTGTTCGAGATGATCTCGGAAAAACCCATGATCGCATTTAAAGGTGTGCGGAACTCGTGGCTCATGTGGGCTAAAAACCGACTTTTGGCATCGTTTGCCTCTTCCGCGATCGCCTTGGCTTTGCGTAATTCGCGTTGGTTAAGCTCGGTTCGCCTCAGTTGAGCAAAGATAAAAAAACTGGCGATGGCCATCGCGGCAACTAACACAACAATAGCAAGGCCTATGTTATTGCGGCTTTCACGCCACGCTCGTAAATAATCCTCATTCTCAAGAATCACCATGACCGACATCGGTGCGTCGGTAATGCGACCCCCGCCTTGGATCTTGCGGGTGCCATCGCGGGTGAGTTCGTAGACGGAATCTGGGGTGTCTTCGCTCACCAAAGTTGTGCTTTGGAGCCGCTGGATAAATTCTGGATAAACTTGGCCAACTTTGTATTTTGAATTCTTTGAGGCTGCGATCAGGGTGCCATTTAAATGCCAAAGATCGACGGTGCCTGACGGACCGACGTCGAGGGTATCAAAAAACCGGCTAAAAAAGTCTGGTCGAATGATTGCTACTGCATATCCTTCGATTTTTCCGTCGCGTTCAATCTTCACGCCTATGGGCATATAAATGCGCACGCCAGACGCTGTGTGTGTGTCTGATGCATAAAGCTGCCCAACAAACAAGCCATTGCCAATTTCTGTTGGACTCCCCGAGGAGGGGCGCCGCACGTCCTCGACGGTCGCATCAGTAAAAGGAAACACCCCACTCGCCGCGATTAAATTGCGCTCTGCATTCAGCACATAGATGGTTGCAACGTGGGGCAATTTAAGTTTTCTGTCTGCCATAACTTGGTGCAGATCATATTCGTCGAATTTCTGATGCTGAAGTTGAAGGCTATAAAAATCACCAATGCCCTCGAGAACACGGTACGTCTCGGCGATTGAACGTGATGTATAAGAATCAGCAGTTTTGATCGAGGCGCGCGCCGCGCGAATCGTCTCATCAACGGTGGCGCGGTATTGCTGGGCGAGATGCAAGATGCCAGCCAGAACAATGAGCAAAAGAAAGCTGAAAAATAACACCAGCGAAATGCGCCGCAATCGCTGCAAGGTGGCATGCGGTTTGTCTGCACTCAGGCGTGCGAACAGAACACTCATGCGCAAAATACTGCCAAAGCGGCAGTTCTTTTGATGCTTGGCCGGAGTCTCGCTACGATTTCGATCTGGCCGATCATCTCCAGCTCCCTGGCCTTTACGCTTAAGCTGTTGCAGGCTGACTTGCTGTCTTTGGTGCGTGTTTAGCGACGGCGAGTTTCAGACTCTTGAATAATGCTTGCCCAATCTCACCGCCGTCACCTTCAATTTGTTCGCGCATCACAGCGCGCATGGCATCGATATGGGCTTTGACGATCTCTAACATCGCATCGTCGTTGCTGCAGGGCGGTTTGGTCACGTCATACAGAGATTTTGCGAAAACGGTGATGAGCGGATAGCCAAATGTGCCACCTTGGCCCCGCAACTCATGGGCGATCAGATTAATTTCATCAAAATGTTTTGCGCGCTCGCCGACTTGTGCTTTGGCGTCGGTCACTTGACGCCCGAGGCGTTCTAAATACTCCTTGGCCCACCCGATGAAGCCCTCTGCTTCACGCTTGAGTTCTGCCTCGGCAATTTGCAAGACGCTGATGGGAATCACAAAGTCTTGTTTTAATGCGTTTGAGCCCATCTTCTGTTTCAAGAAGTTGGGCAGCTTGAAAAACCAGACATCGCTTGGTTTTGCAGCTTTCTCGATACGATCTTTTGAGTAAACGATCGTGCCATGACTCTCGTCACTGCGCCGCCGTTCGCCGCTTTCGGGGGGGCCAGCTTTTGAGCTGCGCCGACGGTCGGGACCAAAATAATTATGCGTTGTCACAAACTGCCGCGGCGTATCAATGATGCGCTGCAAAACTTTGTAAACACTCTCAACCGAGAATGGTTTGACGATAAATTCTGAAACGCCTTTGTCGCGCGTGGTCTCAACGTTAACGCGGTCGGCCGCGCCCGAGATCATGATGAACGGCATGAAGCGATTAGGTGATGCTTTATCGTCACGCACCCACTGCAAAAGGTGCTGCCCGCTCGCGGCCCCCATGATCAAGTCTGAGATAATAATGTCGACTTGCTCGCCGCCAGAAAAACTTTTACCGCCTGCACGCAAGAAATCGACCGCCTCTTTGACGTTTTTCGCGCGCGCCGTACGGGTAAAACCCATTCGCTTCAAAGCGGTAATGAAAATATCGAGCATGTACTCGTTATCTTCCACCACCATGACTAAAAGGCGGTCTTGCCCGAGGTTCTCTTTTTCTTTTTCTTTATTCGTCAGCATTGACGTCCATAGTGCTTTGCATCACTTTAAAGTTTCGCCACAAAACTATAACTACCCGGCATCGGCGGTGAATGCCATTACTTTAACACTTTGCGCACAGTGCCCAGCACTTAACAAAGTGCCCAGCACATAACAAACTGGGCCGAGCACTTAACAAATTTTAGGCCCGCGCGCAGTTCACAATCTAATCAATTCACCCGTCCCGAATCGCCGCTAAATCAAGGGCTGAGCCTCGTTTAATGCACTCTATATAGCTAGCTGTATCGACGTTACCGCCCGATAAAACCACCGCCGTCGTGCGCCCATCGGCACCATGGCTGTTGCTTAAGATGCTGGCCAAGCCGACCGCGCCGCCTGGTTCAACGACAACTTTGAGGACACGCAAAGCAAAGGCCATGGCCGCGCAGACCTGATCATCGCTGACAGCATAGCCGCCGTGTAGAAGCTGGCAATTGATCTGCCAGGTGAGGACGCCGGGCGTTGGGGCCAGTAAAGCATCGCACAGCGCGTTAGCTTTGGACTGGTTGGTGACGCGTTCTTTTGTGATGATCGAGCGGCGGTGATCGTCATAACCCTCTGGCTCAGCCGTGAACATTCGCAAATTGGGGTTAAGGTCGCGCGCAGCCAGGCCAACCCCGGCCGCCAAACCCCCGCCACTTGCAGGGACAATAATATCATCAATCTTAACGCCCATATCTTGGGCTTGGCTCATGAGTTCAAGCCCAAGAGTGCCTTGACCCGCAATAACATGAGGGTCGTCGAAGGGTGGAAGCGGCATGAGGTTTCGCGTTCTCGCAATCTCATGGGCAATCGCGTCACGGTCTTGGCTCACGCGGTCGTACAGCACGACCTCGGCACCCAGCTTGCGCGTGTTGGCAATTTTTAGGGCCGGTGCGTCATGGGGCATGACGATGACGGCTGGGACATTGAATAGCGCACAGGCGGTGGCAACACCCTGGGCATGATTCCCAGACGACCACGCGACCACACCTTGTCGGCGTTCAGCAACCGACATGCACAAGATTCGGTTTAAGGCGCCGCGAAATTTAAATGAACCGCTGCGCTGCAATGGTTCCAATTTTACAAAAACCTGCCCTCCTGCGGCACTTGAAAGTTCGGGCACGGCGACCAGCGGGGTGCGCGCGATATGTGGTTGAATCCGCAGTGTTGCGTTGCGAATATCTGCTGGGGTGGGTAAAAGAGCGTCCATTTTCTGAGTATGCAGAATAGCTTGAGCACTGTTAAGGCAGCAACTGCCTAAAAATAAGGCTTGTAAATCAATGCCTAAAATATAGTCAATAAGATCAATATCAGCGAATCCATAAGCCACGAAAAACGAAGGAAACGACTATGAAGAAAATCTATTTAGGCCTGGCTGGCGTGGTGATGACCTCGACGGTCGCCTTTGGTCAAGATGGCGGTTTTGGAACGTTCTCCGGCAATGTTGCAGCGACCACAGATTACGTTTTTCGTGGGTATAGCCAAAGCGATGAGCACCCGGCCTTCCAGCCCGCCCTCAATTGGGATAGCGGTGCGGGCCTTCACCTCAATTTTTGGGGATCGAACATTGATTTTAATGATGGCGGTGATGCCGACATCGAAGTTGATCTGACGGCGGGTTACGCAGGCAGCGTTGATAAATTTAGTTATGACGTCGGTGCGATTTATTATCTGTATCCGGGCACAGCCAAGGCGAAAAAATATAATTACTGGGAAGCTTACACAACCTTTGGCTATGACCTCGGCGTCGCCAAACTGAATACTAGCCTCTATTACTCGCCAGATTTTTTTGGTGGGATTGATGATGCCTGGGCCATTCAGGGTGGATTTTCAGCGCCGCTGGCAGACAAGCTGACCTTCGATGCGCAACTGGGCAAGCAAATGATCAAGAAAAAATTTGGGTCAGACTATACTTATTGGAATGCAGGCCTGACGTATTCATTCCCCTGGGTTGATGTTGGCCTTCGCTATCATGACACAAATGTTGCAGTCTGCGCTGGCCTCTGCGGTGCGCGCGGTGTGCTGACACTGACAAAGAATTTCTAATTCTTATAAGAACTTGTGGCGCGCGTCGGCTCACCCCGGCGCGCTCTTTTTCATTTTATTGTCATCATCATGCCATGCCAAATCAGCGAGAATGTCATCGCTGATGGCCCCATTGGGTCGCCACATCTATAAATTTATTGGCAGTGATGTCTGAGTTTTCTCGCGTGATGGACGATCGGTCGCGTCATCTTGCGGTTGCGGTATGCATAGTCGTGCCGCTTCTCTTTGGTATTTATGCTTTGCTGTTAGGCCAAGATGCCAATTGGGACCTGCTGAACTATCATTGGTATAACGCGTATTCCTATCTCAGCGGTCGGTGGGATACAGATATTCTTCCTGCGCACACGCCTACCTTTTACAACCCCACCTTAGATCTTCCGCTTTATGTTTTGGCGCAATCTGTGCCTGCGCGCCTGGTGGGGTTTGCATTGGGAGCAACCCAAGGCCTCAATTTCATTTTATTGTTTTTGATCGCAGATCAACTTCTGACGATTAAAGACACCGCAAAGCGAACAATTGCTGCCGTCGTCATTGCGCTCGTCGGTGCCACGGGGGGCGGCAATCTAGGGATGATTGGGACAACGTTTTACGACAACGTCGTCAGCTTGTTTGTCTTAGGCGCCTTTGCTCTGATCGTCAGGGCCATCCAAAGCGATTCACAAAACAACACGTCGATGTCGTGGGGCCTTTACGCCGCAGCAGGTCTGCTCGCTGGCGCGGGTGCGGGCCTTAAACTCCCAACCGCGGTCTTTGCCCTCGGCTTGGGGGCTGCACTGATGGTGGTTGGGCCAGCACTTCTCATGCGTGTGGCAAGGATTTTTGCGTTTGGGGTGGGCGCTTTGGTGGGGCTCACGATTTTTGCTGGTCACTGGATGTGGTTGTTGTGGTCAACCTACCAAAACCCTGTCTTCCCTTACTTTAACTCAGTCTTTCAGTCGCCCATGGGCGCGCTTGAGAGCTATCGCGATGTCCGGTTTATCCCCGAGACACTCACTGAAGCGCTGTTCTTCCCCATCATCAGCTTTCTTGATCCGCTCGAAACCGGGGAAATCTTTTTTCGTGATGGACGAATCGCCGCAGCTTTTGTGGTGCTGGCGATCACCGGTGTCATCTGGGTGCTGCGCCGTGGAAAAGTTTATGCGCAGGTCAACACAGGCGTTCACCTGCCTGCCGCCAGCTATCTGATCACCGCAGCAGTCATATCATACGCCGTTTGGCTGAGCATTTTTGCGATCTACCGCTACATCGTTCCGATAGAGATGCTGGCCCCCCTCGTGATCGTTGCGGCTCTTGCTGTGTGGCCAATTTCACAAGGCGCTCAAGCAAAAATTGCCAGCGGCATTTTTCTAGGTTTGGTTCTCATCACTGCGCCAGGCGATTGGGGCCGCATCACGTGGGGGAAGCGCTTTATTGAGACAAAAATTCCCGAGATCG
>JANLSL010000409.1:0-3258 GCA_031362385.1 Alphaproteobacteria bacterium
TTACGCCTGACTTACGGTCAAGCAGATTTATCATAAGTTCAAGCTTTGTTGACTGAGTCTTGCCTGATTTAGAGCTCTTGCGCGTTTCTGGCTTGGACTTTGGCATGTGGTGCTCCTGGTATGAGGATGGCCGCGATGATCGCGGCCCTTGCACCAGGCACAGCCCCGCTAGCAAACCAGTCGGGGCAGATCAGCGCCGAAACATCAGCGCCGTACACCCGCAACACATGCTTGCTGTACCGCGGAAGTCCAGTCGATTTGCTGGAAAAAGCAGCTTAAATAAGCGTTATTAGGGGGCTGAACCCGTTTATCGCTCCTGCATGCTCTCATCGACTGGGCATTCTTAGGGCCAATAGCAGAATCGGAAAACTAAACGTTGATAACTAAAACAATGCGCTCTAGCGAAATCGACTGTTGCCCCACCAGCGCGTTCCATTTGACCTCGACGTCTATTTTCATTGGCCGCCATTCAATGCCGGGGACTGTGCTGGGTGGGCCATATTCTTGGCGGGTCACGGTCCAGTTCATCTGATTAGCCGTGCCTGACGTTGTTCCCGCGCTATTGACCCGGAGCACACGCTGTTCATCCACCAATGATTGTGCAATTGCTAAAGCATCTTCGCGCTGGTTTGTGAGGATTGAGCGCGAGATTGCTCCATTCCAAATCTCATAAACCAGCAGTAGGCCAAAGCTGGCCAGCAAAAAGGCGGCCACGACCTCAATCAGTGTAAATCCGCGCTGTTTCCGCGGTCTCTTAGTGCTCATGGGCAATAGCTCCAGATGGCCAGGTAATTTCGACCTCGCGAACAAGATCACCCATCGTGAGTTTGAAAACACCTCCGCCGGTCACGCTATCACTTTGAAACATCATCGCGGCAGTGTCAGGGCGTGCCAATCGTGATGCAGAGGGAGTAAAAACTAGCAATGCTCCTACAGGGATATCCCGGCTGATGTTTGCTGGCTGCAAAACATAGCCATTACCTTGAGCGTTGATAATGAGCGAGCCCGGTGAGTCTGAGTTTAAAGCGTTCGTGCGCAAGGCTCGAAGATCATCAGCCAGCAGGAATGCTGCATCGCGCAGACGTGCTCCGTCAGAGACCAGAGCTGATACCGTCGGAATTCCGATAGAGATGACGGCGACAACAACAATAACGGCGAGCGTCTCTAACAGAGTGAAGCCTACCTCGGCGTCATTACTGCCAGTTGTTGACATCGGCGTTGGCACCACTTCCACCAGCTTGGGCATCGGCTCCGAGAGAGCTGATTTCGTAAGGATGGCCCGTAGCAGTATCAGTATATAAGTAAGGCCGCCCCCAGGGATCGTTCAGGCTTGAGGCCCGCGTTACATAAGGGCCTTTCCAATTTGTCGCGCCAGAGGGGGGTGACATCAAAGCTGCCAGTCCCTCAGCCGCAGTAGGGTAACGGCCGACATCAAGAAAGAATAACTCTACACTGTTGGCCAGTGCGGCAGCTTGAACTTTAGCAGAATCACCTCGCGCTGCGGTGAATTGCTGGACAATAAGGGGTGTGGCAATTCCGACGACAAGCGCGATGATCGCCAGAACAATAAGGATTTCTAAAAGCGTATAGCCGCGCTGGCTCGTTGACCGATGCGGGGTGAGTGCTCTGGAAACCGTACAGAAAATACTAGAGTGCCACATTGTTCAAACTGATCATCCCCAAGAGTACACCGCCGATAAGAAGAGCAACCGCACCTCCTAACACCAAGGTAACCAATGGTGGAAAAAGTGCAAGAAGGCGATCAAGTCGTTTTTGATAAGCTCGGGTCAGATGATGCCCTGCTGTTAAGCACATGGGGCCGAAAGTCCCTGCTTGCTCGCCAATACGTAAGAAATGCACAAGAACGGGTGGGAAAATCCCCTGTCGCTCCCAAAAGTCGCTCAAGCTTTGACCCTTGCGAACGGCCGTCGCACCCGCTGCAAAGAGCTCTTTGAGGTGAGTGTTGCTGATCCCGTCAGCAGCGAGGGTAAGGGCATGGTCGATCTTAACGCCCGCTTGCAACGATGATCCGAGTACCTGGCATGCACGAATAAAGTCTGGAGCAGCTAACCAAGACCTCAGCGCTGGCTGTTTCATGAGCCACTTGTCGAGTGCCTTCTTGGATTCTGGATTTCTCAAGACAGTCAAGGCTGTTGCTAGTACTAACACGCCAAGAATAGCAGCAAACTGCATAATCCCAGTTGATTCACGCCCAATGGCCAAGACAATACGCGTGAGCATCGGGATGCGTTCGTCATTAAGGTCGAACAGAGGCGCAAAGCCTGGCAACACAACAAAAATAACAATGATAAAAGCGACAACCACCATAAAGAACAGGAGTGCCGGGTAGATCAGGCTTGAAACCATCTTGTCTCTGAATTCGAGTATTTGCGCTTCGGATTTGGTTAAGTTGGCGAAAGTTTCTTCGATCCGACCGGTTTTTTCTGCTGCACGCACAGCTGCAACAACGTGCGACGGGAAAATCTCAGCATGTTTGGCAAAGGCATCGCCCAATCCCATTCCCTTGCGCAAGTCAGACAGAATCGTCTCCGTGAGTGTCTTGACGCTAGGCTTCTCAGCTAACTGGTGGGCTAACTTCAAGGCCTGCTCAAGACGAATCCCTGATCCGACGAGCTGTCCGAGATCACCGAGCAAAGCTTGTACATCGCGGCGGTCGACTGTAAACGCGCGACCGCGCTGCTCATTAAGGCGCGTCCACCAATCAGGCGATCCAGAGTTAATCTCGACAACCACCAGTTCGCGCTCAGCCAGCGTCATCAACGCGTCATCGGCTGTTGCGGCCTCGAGCGAGCCTGATTGGAGTTGTCCCAGTTTATCTATGGAGCGGAAATTATATTGCATGCCTATCGTCGCATCGTAACGCGAAATACTTCATCGAGTGAGGTCTCTCCCTCGATAGCGCGTTTGACACCATGCTCAAACATTGTCGCCATGCCTTGCTGGCATGCGATCTTCTGAATCTCAGCGGAGTCGGCACGCACCGCGATTGCAGCGGCAATGTCATCGGTCATCTCAAGGCACTCGGCGATGATGGTCCGCCCATAGTATCCCGTGTTCGCACACTGCTTGCAGCCTTTGGGCTGATAGACACGAATTGAGCTACCTGTGTACTTATCTGGTGAAAGGCCAATAGCTTCTGCCTCGACATCTCTTTGCTCTCTACAGTGCACACATAGGCGGCGGACAAGCCTTTGGGCAACCACTAATCTTAAGGTCGAAGAGATCAAGTAGCCTTCG
>JANLSL010000410.1:0-3486 GCA_031362385.1 Alphaproteobacteria bacterium
CATTCCCTCGCATGATCGGATTGTTCCGCCCGACTCGGCCAAAGCCTTGGCGGCCCTCATACCCCACTGCACGACAATGACTGTTGGCCTTGGGCATATCGGCATGATGGCGGGCACGAGTGCGGCGGAACTGCTTTACGCCCCCCTCGCCAAGTGGTTGAAAGATTTGGGATAACCGCTATTCTTTATTGTTGCGGTGCAACATAATTCTTGCTCCGACATAACGTCAGGCTTAAAACCGCGCCAGCGCTTCACTCCCAACTGGAGTCTCATTTATGTCTGACATTGTCATTGTATCGGCCACCCGCACGGCTATTGGTTCGTTTGGTGGCTCGCTTGGCGGCCTTTCCGGGGCTGAATTGGGCACGGTTGTGATCACTGAAGCGTTGAAGCGCGCAGGTGTGGCGGCGGCTGATGTGTCGGAAGTGATAATGGGCCATGTGCTCACGGCGGCAACCGGCCAAAACCCCGCGCGTCAGGCATCGATCAAAGCGGGCGTTCCCAAAGAAGTTTCAGCCATGACCATCAACCAAGTGTGCGGCTCGGGCCTGAAGGCTGTGGCCTTGGGTGCCATGTCAATCAAAGCGGGCGACTCATCCATTGTTGTCGCCGGTGGCCAAGAAAGCATGAGCCAGTCACCCCATGCCATGATGTTACGCAACGGCGTGAAAATGGGTGATGCATCCATGACCGACACCATGATCAAAGACGGATTGTGGGATGCCTTCAACGGCTATCACATGGGCACCACAGCGGAGAACATTGCCGAGAAATGGCAGCTGACGCGCGCCAAACAAGATGAGTTTGCGGCCACCTCGCAACAACGCGCAGAAGCGGCCATCAAGGCAGGCAAGTTCAAAGACGAAATCGTGCCGGTGATGATCACCGTAAAAAAAGAACAAAAAACATTTGATCTTGATGAATACGCGCGCGCCGGTACCACGGCTGACGCGCTGGGAAAATTGCGCCCGGCGTTTTCCAAAGAGGGCACCGTCACAGCCGGAAATGCATCTGGCCTGAATGATGGCGCAGCTGCGGTGGTGCTGATGACCGCTGCCGAAGCGGCCAAACGTGGGCTCACACCACTCGCGCGTATCGCCAGTTGGGCGCAGGCAGGCGTGGACCCAGCAATCATGGGCACAGGGCCGATCCCGGCGTCACGCAAAGCACTCGAAAAGGCCGGTTGGAAAGTCGCCGACTTGGATTTGATTGAAGCCAATGAAGCCTTCGCCGCGCAATCATTGGCGGTGTGTCAGGATTTGGGCCTCGACCCCGCTAAGGTGAACGTCAACGGCGGCGCGATTGCGCTGGGTCATCCTATCGGCGCGTCGGGCTGCCGCGTGTTGGTAACGTTGCTGCATGAAATGCAAAAACGCAGCGCCAAAAAAGGCTTAGCTACGCTTTGCATTGGCGGCGGTATGGGTATCGCGATGTGTGTGGAACGGGCTTAGCTCGCCAATATTATCTTTTATCGTCACCCTCGGGCTACGACCCGAGGGTCCAGGGTTGTTTCAACTAGACTGCTGCATTTTTCTCAGTACAGCGTTTGCGAGTGAATTGTTGTTAGCTAACCCGGCAATAGCGATAGCTGACAGGAAGCCAGTCGCGTTTGCAAACTCTAGCGTTTCAATTAACTCGGCTGCATCATAATTTGGCTCGATTGTTTCCGCGGTGTTATTGCGAACCACCTGTTGAAACCCGGTATGAGTAAAGCTGCACATTTTTTTCCAGGAATTGTTATGTGCGCCTGATAACACTTTACTTTGGAAACCCTCAAGTAACTCAATATCGGCTATGAGACTTGCTTGTAATCTTTCCAGTTTATCGACCTTAAATTTCTCCAAATCGACTTCCGCGGCGCATTTATGCAACCACACTCCGCGTACATATGCTTCAATCAGCAAACGAACGAGCGCAAGAGCAGGGCCATAAATTTTGTTATCAATAAGCAGCACGATGGCTTTCTGATGCTCTAGTGCGACATAAAGACATCCTCCAGCCAATCTGCAACGCACATCAGAAGGTATCGCAATGCCGTCGATTTGTTTGTCTAGCCATCTGATGTTATCTGCACATCTCTTCAAATTTTCTTCCAGGTTCATTCGCCTGCTCCTTGTGTAGATGTAGATGATCACTATTAATGTTATCGAAATGATTACAGAGACTGTTTCAGAAAAATGCTCACCCCTAAGTTCATTTGTGGTTGATCAATGATGTCGGTGGAAACTATCCTGGACCCTCGGGTCAAGCCCGAGGGTGACGATATGGGGCTGGGTTAGACTGCCGCGCTCTGCGCAATCGCGCGCCCGCTCATTCTCCAAAGTCGCGCGCCGAGCACCACAGCAGCCACAGCGAGTGATAACGCCAAGCCCCACCATACACCGGCGGCACCCATTTTCAGCGGGAAGCCCATCACCCAGGCCACTGGAAACCCTATGCCCCAGTACCCAATCGTTACCAACACCATCGGGACGCGTGTGTCCTTGTAGCCGCGCAACGCACCGGCAGAAATGGTCTGTGCACCGTCGAAAATTTGGAACAGCGCAGCAATCATCAACAGCTGTGTGATCAGCGCAATGACTTCAGCATCGCTGGGCAGTGCGGGGTTCAGGTTAAACAGCAATGCAATCTCGCGCGGCAGGGTGAACATCACCACGGCTGTCGCTGCCATGAAGCCCACGCCTAGCATCAATGCTGCCATTGAGGCTTGGCGCGCATGGTGTGCAGACTGTGCGCCCATGTGGAACCCGACGCGCATGTTCACAGCCTGCGACATCGCAAGCGGTACCATGAATGTGAACGAGGCAATGTTGATGGTCACGTTGTGTGCAGCCAAAGCGGTTGTCCCCAACGTGCCCATCAGCAGCGATGCCGCCATGAACAGAAAAATTTCCACGCCCATCGTGATTGCAATGGGCCAGCCCAAGTTGGCTAACTCGCCCGTGAGCCGCCAATCAATGACCCCGCGCAATTTGTGCACCCGCAAATCTGGCGTCATCGCTTTCGCTAACGACATGGCACCACACATGGCCCAAACGGTGATGGTTGTGGCGGTGGCCGAGCCCATCAGGCCCAACTGCGGAAACCCCCACACGCCATGAATCAATGCATAGTTAAGCGTGCCGTTGGCGAACAACGCGCCAATACCGATCAACATAGCCGCGCGTGGATGGTTCATGGCCGCGAAAAAATTTCGCTGCACCGCCAGCCACATGGCCGCAGGTGCTGATAATGTAAGAATCCGCACATAGTCTGACACATCCGATGCCAGTTGATCGGGTTGACCCAGCGCCAATAAAATGGGCTCGGCAAACCAGAACATAGGAATGATGAGGGCTGCAATCGCCATCGCCACCACCCAACCGGCGCGTAAAATGGGCGAAATTTTATCAAACGCACCGGCACCGCGCGCGTGAGATACCAAAATCCCAACGCCCACCAGCACGCCTTGCACCACAGCACCCGTGGCAAAGTATAACCCAGAAC
>JANLSL010000485.1:0-4176 GCA_031362385.1 Alphaproteobacteria bacterium
GGTCGGGCCCGCGATGACATCAAGGCTGGTTGGCGCAGCATCGCCAGCGGCAGCCATGTGATTCTGTATAAAGAACACGCCGACCGGGTCGAAATTTTGCGCGTTTATCACGGCCATCAAGATATCGAGAACGCGCGGTGAGAATGAAAAGAGGATTCTCCGCTTGCACCGCGTCCACGCGCTAACAGAGTATTTGGCCAGCAGCGAGATCGAACCTGATCGCCAGACCTTTCTCTTTATGAACTTATGAACTCACAGCCTTTTTGGACCTTGACTCTAAGCCCATTATAGAAGGCCCATGCGTTTGTAATTTCTATACCTCAAGAAAAAAAAGCCAACCATCATCAGCATCCAAGTTACATAGACTGTAATGCCAAAAATGACTGAATTCTCTTCCGGGAAAATTATATTGAAAAGTATAACTTCAAACAGCGTTACAATTCCCACTACACAGATGTATGCAATACCTGGCACGATAATTTTCCACCACGGCTGCGCTCTTTCGAGCTGACGAAATGTTTCTAGCTTATTGAGAATATCCATTGTTTGCCTCAAATTTGCCTTCAATCTGGGCGAACTCCGTGGTGCACTTCAGACCTGAACTCACAAGTATTAGAGCAAGGGTCGCGCGACGAGCGACACAAAGTCCGACCCAATTACCCCGCATTTTTCTAGCTGCTCTTCGAGAAACGCCAGCAGCCGAAGCACAGTCGAATCAATATCAGAGGCGGGGTCAAAGTTCCCGGCCGTTCCAGACAACAGCATATGTAAGATCGCTCCACCGTAGGGCTTGTAGTCGATGATATCGAAATACTTGCGAAGCGTCGGTACAATCTGATCCGAGCAAATCGCCTCGGAAGGATCATTTTGTTCAAACCATTCGATCGGCGGGTTTGCGTAGCTGTGGCGCATGCTGCCATTGAGGAATGCGCTACGACGGTACCGTTCAGGGAGCACATGAATCAATTGGTTGATGAGTTCAATCACATGAGATTGAGATTGAAAGCGCACTGGACCCACATATTCATCAACAAACATCAATCCACTCGGTTTGAGGGCACGGCGGCAGGCCACAAAGAGGCTATCTAAATTCCGCACATGATGCAGAGATGAGATGCCGAAAATTGCATCATATTTACCTTGAGGCAGCGTTATCGCATCAAGATTAGCAACCGAATAATTTACGCGATCGGCTAAACCTGTTTGGTCGGCATAGGCGCGGGCTTGATTGATTGCAGTCTCTGATAAATCGCAGGCATCGAATCGTTCGACCAGGTTCCACATTAACGCAACACGCTCGAAGGCGCCAAAACCGCAGCCAACTGACAACGCGAGCGGCGCTGGCGGGGTAAGATACTTGCCTTGCCAATAGTGATAAAGATCGAGTGTCGGGTCGTTGGCCCGACGTTGGTTGATACAGGCCACAGTCACGGGATGTTCAAGCCAGTTGTGTTTGACCAGCTCGCGTCGTTCGTTGCCCCAGTACTGTGAAACCTGTTCATCGGGTGACGGGCTGTCGTTTGGATTGCTGCTCAACAGATAAATCCTGATGGAATTTTGTTGAATGCCGGTGAGTTGAGATCAAGCCATGGCATCGGAGTATTTTCGCTGAATTGGAGAATGTGTCAATCTAGCCGGAACTCTTGTCGTTTCGGTCTCCACGGCGATGGCCACTACCTGACCACACTAGCTCGACCTCGGAGCAGGTATTCCTGATTATCGGCGATTGATCGCCACCACGTTCCCCGCCTTGGCAATAGCGCCGCAGAACTTCGCCCAGTCGTCCATCATGCGTTTGCGCTTCTCGAATAGGTCGCCACGGCGATAGGCGGCTTCTACTTTATCGCCGATGGTGTGGGCCAAGGCCATCTCGGCAACGTCGCGGGCGTAGTTGGAAGGGGTTCGGGATCAGAGTAAAAACTATAGCACACTGTTAAGTTGCTCCCACAGCATTAACGTGACAGTGCACTTAATTCCTCTCTCATTTCTTCAGCGACACTTTAGTAATGCGGTCACCAAACGCGGTGCCAGTATATAATGTACCGTCTTTCAAGATCGCGACGGATGCCCCTGGGATTGCGCCAGTGGGGGTTTGGAAAAGAATCTCATCCTTCAAGGTCTTGGGGTCGAAGGCCACCACCGCAAACGGGAAGCTACAGGGTGCATCGCCGATCTCGCGGCAGGTTGAAATGCCATAAATCGGAAAGCCGGTATGGCCAGCACCTACCAACCGGCCATCGGGCGACCAACTGAGGTTGTCGGCCTGAATGGCGGTGCGGGCACTTTCCTGGCGGTGCGCCCCATCAGCATCAACCGCGATGATACGCTGGGTAAACATCGAGCTGACATAAACGCGTGATGTCGCCGGATCGACCTGAATACCGTTGGCAAACGAAACGTCAGTATTGGGAATTTTTGACCAGCCGCTGCCCGGCAGCCATTTAGCGACAGAGCCGGTGTTCAGGCCCAGCACGAATTTGAAGTTTAGCCAAAAATTGCGCGGTGGATCGTACATATGGCTGACCACGAATCCCTCGTCGGGAAATGCCGCCACATCATTGGCCAAAATCTCGGGCGGAATGGCCACACACCCCTCCCACACCAAGGCAACATCTGTTTCGGTCACGTCAGCGCGGTAACGTTCGATCCGCCCACCGGCGATGACGAGAAGATGCTGCACCCCTGCCCGATCTTTGCTGAGGTGAATGCCGCGCGGTTTTAAATTTTCAGGAGCCGGGCCACAGCGTGGAAAATTTTCTGGCGCGGCAACCACCGGCGATTTCTCGGCTATAATGCGCCGCGCGTTGGTGACGGGGTCGATGAGCAATATGCGCCCGGAGTTCGCGCCACTGCCCAATTCGCTGACCATCAGCCAGGGCGTGCCCGGAACCAGTTCAATGTCTTCCGGTTTGACAATCCCGCAGATGACAGTGTCGCCGGGAACGCAGGCATCAATTTGGGCGGCGTCGCACCCCGCCAGCAGAAGCACCATCAGCAACCCGGTTGACCACCGCATGACAAGCCCCCACTGTATGAGCCTGCAATATAACTGCCTTATTACAACTACGCCCCTTCAAAAATGAGCCCCTGATACGGAGCACCCTTCGCCTGCTTGCCCCCAATACCCATTTCAACAAGCGGTTTTTAAGCAGGATCAGGCTTGCGGCGCACGGTTGCTTTTCAGCGCCCAAGCATTGATGATTGGGGTAGTGGAGCGGATCTGACATTCGCACCCCGAGATTCAGCGAAACTGAGAAGCGAATGCCAGACCCAAAGCTCCACTAAGACCTATATTTGCTCGTGGTCCTGATGATTCTAACATTCGCAAGAGCGTGCCTTAAGCTGTCATGCGAATGTTAGAATCGGACCACGAGTGTAGATTCTTGCAGCAATGTCGGACGGGCCATGACGCGCGCAACGCTGTACAGCAAATCAATCCAAACTCGGGGCTTGGGCGGCATACCGCAACCCGAGGCCCCCGTCGCAGTGCCGTTCAAAACATCTGTTAAATTATTTCTACAGCGCTTTGAAAAGCCATTGCTGCTGAGCGCAGGTTTGCTGAGCGCTTTTTTGGGTGTTGGGGTCTACGCCCTGATGACACAACGCCCCGGCGTCATTACCCAAGCCGATGTTGATGCAGCCGTGCTGCACACGCTGAAAAAACAGCCGCCCGCGCCCTCCCATGCCGCGGTGGCCTACAACGCCATTTCGCCGTCGATTGTTCTGGTCAAACGATTAGGCAAAGAAGACGAAGAGCCCACCACCAAAGATAAGACGAAAAAGAAAAACGCGCCTGGGAAAAAATCCAAAGACAAAAGCGACAAGAACGCAGGCAAGTTTGAATTGAAGGGCCTGGGCACTGGCGTGGTGTTTTCGGAAGAAGGGCTGATCTTTACTTGTGCGCACGTGATTGCCGGGGCTGAGCGCATTGGCGTGGTGTTCGGCGATGGCACCGAGTCCGCCGTTGAGATCGTCAGTGTTCAACCCGAAAATGATTTAGCAGTGTTGCGCGCCATCACCCGGCCCGATGATTTAGTGCCAGCAACTTTGCGCTCGACCAAAGGATTAAACGTGGGCGATGAAGTAGTGGCGGTTGGGTTTCCATTCGGCATTGGCCCCTCCGCGACATCGGGCGTGGTCTCGGGCTTGCGGCGCGAGCATTTTTCGAAAGAAGGC
>JANLSL010000509.1:0-5538 GCA_031362385.1 Alphaproteobacteria bacterium
CGGTCTGATACGGCGGCCGCCTTACAAGCAGGCATCACCCAAGCACAGATCGACGCTCTGCCCGACTACGAGCACGGCCCCTTCACGGAGCAAGAAAAGGCGGCACTGGCTTTGGCTGATGTGATGGTGCTGACAAACCCCAAGGGGTTCATCACCAAAGCGATCTATGCGCGGGCCAAGCAACACTTCACCGACAGCGCGTTGGTCGAGTTAGGCGTGATCATGGCTGTCTTGTGTGGCATGGCGAAGATGATCTTCGCGTATGACTTGGTGGAGAAGGAAGACACTTGCCCATTCATTCCGTCGGCTGCGGAGTAAATCGCACCAGCCGACCATTTAATTTCGGAATTAAATGGCTATACCGGCCACACCGTGGTTGGCATATACCGCGTTGGTATAATTTCGCACTGCTGGAAATACATCTCGCCAAAGTACTATACCGCGACTAGCATTTGACCCGCCACGACTCTGCGTTCTGCACAGTTGATGGTTTTATCCAACATACATCACACAGGAGACTCATCATGCTTGATACGACGTGCGACGCAATGGCGTCGCTCAGCGGAACACCTGCGCCTACATCATCACCAGAGCGCTCATTGAACGGTCGCTTTGCGCCGGGTCATCGCGGCGTATCGCCGGGCCGCCCGATTGGAACGCGCGGGCGATCTAACGTAGCAATGGAATCGCTGCTGGATGGCGAGGCCGAAGCCCTGACCGGCAGGATGATTGCACTTGCTTTGAGTGGCGACGTTAAAGCATTGAAGTTCTGCTTGGAACGCCTCTTACCGCGCATGACATCACTCCCGGTTAATATTGACTTGCCCGAAGTCAAAACACTTGCTGACGTGCAGAGCGCACTCACCACCCTGATCGATGCCACATTTAAGGGCGAGATCGAAACCATCCAAGCAAAGCACATCGCCACACTGCTGGACATGAAACGGCGGAGCTTCGAGACTGTCGACCTCGAAGAGCGCCTGACGCTGATCGAGAAAAAAGTCAGCCGCGATCAGCGTGCACTATAAAAATCAGAATATCGAGCAGCAAACCCTGGATCTTAGAGCAAGCAGCGTTAAGTTGGAATCGGGCTGCTTGTTCTCACTATGTGTTGGAGCATAGCTTTTGCTGAAAACCGGAAGTCCACTTTCCCGCCTACGCTAGATATGAGCGTGATCGTTCTGAATTGAAGCACTTCACCCCTCACCGCCTCGCTGGCGCTCGGCAACCTCTCCCACTAGGGGAGAGGTTTTATTGGGAGCCCTGCTTAACATCTCCCCGGGTGGGAGAGGTCGACACAGAGTGTCGGGTGAGGGGGCTTGTTTCAACCAAAAGAAATCAAGCTCTAAGGCTTCGGCGGGTCTCGATACCAGTCCGCCAATGCTGCGCAGCAGCGAAAGAGGATCGGGGCGATGCTTAGTACCCCATGGTGATCACAACCTTGCCCTTGGCGCGACCGGTTTCAAGATAGCGCAAAGCATCGGCGGTCTCGGGTAAAGTATAAGTCCGATCAATCACCGGCGTTACTTTGCCAGCCTGCACCAGTTCTGCCAGCGTGACGAGATCAGCCTTATTCATATCCGCCAGCAGCGGAATAAATTGCTGATCACCGAAAAGTGACAAAACCAATGCACTGATCGGACCGACGAATGGGCTGATCCACGGGTCTTCGTCGAGCCCAGCGCCACCACTTAATACGGCGATCCCTTTGGGTGCCAACACGCGGCGCATATCGAGCAATCCGTGGTTTCCAACAAGGTCGAATATAATATCGTAGCGTTGCGACCCTTGGGTGAAGTCGCTCGTGGTATAGTCAATAATGTGGTCTGCACCTAGTGTGCGAACCAGCTCGGCGTTGCGTGTACTTGTTACGCCAGTCACTTCTGCGCCATACGATTTTGCAATTTGCACTGCAAAAGTACCCACACCACCTGACGCACCATTGATCAACACTTTTTGACCGGCTTGTATCTTTGCTTTGTCCCGAAGCCCTTGCAGTGCCGTGATGGCTGCCACAGGTATGGCAGCAGCTTGTTCAAAACTAATATTTATGGGCTTTGGCACAATGGCGCGATCTGCGCGCGTAACCACATACGCAGCCAAGGCCCCGGTTTTGGCGCCGTACACTTCATCGCCTGGCTTAAAAGCGGTAACGTTTTTACCCACCGCTTCCACAACGCCCGCGTAGTCGGCACCCAGGCGTGTTTCGGCTGGTTTGCGCAAGCCCCCCACTGCGCGCACGATGTAGGGCCAGCCGCGCACATAATGCCACTCGAGCGGATTGATTGCCGCCGCGCGCACTTTGACCAAGACCTGATCATCATCAGGCGTCGGTTTTGCCAGATCAACTAATTTGAGAACATCTGGAGCACCATACTCGCAGTAGACAATGGCTTTCATTGTTTTGTCGGACATTGTTTTGTCGGGCGCTGGCGGGCTGCTGGGACAAATGTTGTCAGAGGTAAAATATGCAACCCCAAATGCCGCCAACCCGAGTGCGACAACGCCCCCACTCCACACCGCACCACGTTTAAGTTTCATGAGCGCTCCATTAGGTCGTTAGATTGGTAGGTCGTTAGATTGGCAGGCCATTGATAGCCCCGCGATTAATTTTTTCAACAGCGCGTTGAGTTTTTCTTGTTCGGCCTGGGTCAAGACTGATAACATCTGCTCCTTGTTCGCCACGTGTACGGAGCGATTTTGATGGGCCCCAAGGGCATGCCAGCGAAAGCGTAGGTCCGCTGCCGACGCAAATTTCGCGAAAGGAAAAGTCATGACCGCCAATACAGTTCGCTTGCACCGCGTCGTTACTGCTAAGCCCGAGAAAGTGTACCGCGCGTTCCTCGACCCCGACGCGATGGCCCGCTGGCTGCCGCCCAATGGTTTTACGGGCAAGGTTCATAGCATTGATGCAAAAATTGGTGGCAAATTCAGAATGTCGTTCACCAACTTCACAACTGGCAAAAGCATTTCGTTCGGTGGTGAGTACCGCGAATTAGTGCCGCATAAACTGATTCGTTATACCGATGTGTTTGATGATCCAAACCTGCCCGGTGAAATGCTGGTGACGGTCAACTTGAAGCAAGTCTTGGTCGGTACTGAAATTGACATTGTGCAGGAAGGCATACCTGCCGTAATTCCGCTGGAAATGTGCTACCTCGGCTGGCAAGAATCGCTGCGCAACCTCGCGCGATTGGTCGAACCAGAGATTAATGATTAGAGCGTTTTAGGGCGAAGTGGAATCCAGTTCGCCCGCTAAAAACGCGACAAAACAAGAGTCTAGAGCGCGAAAACGATTCGATCAAAAGCTATCGCGCTCTAGGGATTAATTGGTACAAGGTTATCGGCCTGACGGCGTTTCGCTTCGGCCTCGATGGTACTGATCAGCTCAGGGCGACGGCCTGCCAACTCACGGAAATTTGCGACATCGAGCACGAGTAAAACGCTGGGCTGCGTGACGACCACAGTCGCGGAGCGCTTTGCACCGAACAATAGTGCCATCTCGCCCACGAAATCTCCGGCCGCAAGGGTCCTCGATTTGGGCCCAAGTTCAACCCGCACTTCGCCCGAGACGATAAAGTACATGGCCGAGCCTGGCTGGCCCTTTGTAAACAGCACTGAGCCTGCCGCCACATCGCGCGCATGAAGTAACTTCACAATATCGGCAATAGCAGCAGCGCCCAAGTTTTGGAAAAACGACGCCTGCGCGACCAATTCCCACGTGCGTAAAAAATCACGGCGGCGCAGTTCTTCGGTGAAAGCATTGGCGATGATACCAGCCCACAGCGCAAACACCACAATGCCGCCGACCATCACCCAGCCTGCCAACACGCGCCCGGCCAGCGTGGTGGGGACAACATCACCGTAGCCAGTGGTGGTGAGTGTCACGATCGCCCACCACATGGCGCGGGGCACACTGCCAAAAGCCTCAGGCTGGGCATGGCGCTCGAAAAGATAGGCAGCTGTAGCGGCACCGAGGAAAACGACAAAAAATAATGTGACAATGCTGAACAGTGCGGTGCGCACACGCAAGGCAACACGGATGAGAAACTCAAGGCCCGTGGAGTGCTGGAGATATTTCAGTGCCCAGACAATAGCAAAGAGTTGGGCATCGACATGACCTGGCATGACAAGCCAGCCCAAAGGCAAAGCCAAAATTGCCGCCACATCGATGACGCCATGGAGCGAAGTCAGGTAATCCAACCGCGCGCGGGCCGGGCCACTCATGTCTTGAGCGGTCATGTCTTGAGCGGTCAAGTCATGGGCGGTGATGTGGGGTGCCAGCCGTATCCGCGCGACAACTTCCAGTCCCAGCAGCAGCCATGCCCCAATAACGATGTTGACCAAGGCCACATCAAAAAAACTGTCGGGGGTGACGGATGTATCAACAATCATCGCCGCCAAACCCACAGAAACGACAACGGGCGAGTAGACCGCATCTATCCAGGTCAAGGTTTTAGCGTTCATCGCGGGCGGCTATCCTTTGCGCGGCAATAGAACAAGGGCGATAGCATAGATGGCAAAGCCCATGGCCTCGTTGCGCAACTCACTCAAATTAATCGGCGTCGCGCCATCAAGTTCTATCCCAAGAAGTCGCCCGCATAACACAAAAAATATAAACGTGACCAGCACCCACAAACTTGCCGCCATGCGTTGGCGCACCAACCCATAAAGCGCTGTTGCCGACAGCCCTAAGAAGAACGCGCCCATAATGGTGCGGATGGTGGTGACTGATTCTGGCTGAGGCA
This sequence comes from Alphaproteobacteria bacterium, assembly GCA_031362385.1. Lineage (GTDB taxonomy): Bacteria > Pseudomonadota > Alphaproteobacteria > Rhodospirillales > Rhodospirillaceae. The sequence continues at coordinate 4,749 of JANLSL010000509.1, forward strand.
AAACGATGCTGAACAGGCCAGCGGTGCCCGCAGGGTCAACCATAAACCGGCGACCGATTTCAAAATACAGAACGGTGGCATACAGCAATACAGCGCGAACAACCCAAAGCCGGGCGGTCGCGAGGCGGGTGGTTTTGAGTTGGGGGAACTGCGTCAAGGAAACGCCCCTACACACCCTCGGATAACAACCCATCAATCAGGTGGTTGAATTCACGCTTGAACTCCTCGTGATGCACGCCGGTGGCGGGCCCCGGGAAGCTGGTATGAATTTGGCGCACCTTGCCCTTTTTATCGACCACGATCATGGTGGGGTACACCAGCACCGCGTTGATCATGGGCAGAGTCTTCGAGGCTGCTTCTTTGTCGGAAGTCCCGGCAATCAGCATCGGGTAATCAATGCCGTAGCGTTTTGCGAAATTCTTGCAGGCCGCCGATGCTTTTGAAAATTCGGGTGAGAATTCGTACATCAACGCCACACCCTCTACCCCACGCGCGCGGTTATCGCGAATGAACGGTGCAATGTAGGCGGCTTCGTCATGGCAGGTTGGGCACCAACTGCCGCCGATAGAAATGATCGTCACTTTGCCTTTGAAGCGCGGGTCATCCAGCGTGACTTGCTTGCCATCCAAATCCGGGAATGAAAATGCGAACTTGTCGTAGCCCGGTTTCAGGTACGTCATTTTCGTGGGGTCGGGCAGGGCGGCGGTGGCATCTTTTTTGGCGGTAAAACTGGCTTGCAGATTACCCACGGTCATCAATGATTGGCCAGTCAGTGTGCCGTCGGGCTGCA
>JANLSL010000525.1:0-1535 GCA_031362385.1 Alphaproteobacteria bacterium
CGGCAAAGCCATGCCAGCCTCGATCACGCGCATTGTTCATGCCGATCCGTTTGTGCCGCCCGATTCAATTCTGGGCCCCAAAGGTGAACGCTGGGTGCCGGTGCATTGCATCGTGCCCCACAGTCAGGCCAACGATATTATTAGTAAAGTTCAGGCCCTTTACGCGCGCTACGACGCTGCCAAAGCTAAGCACAACATTCGTACGGGGTTCTTGCTGGTGACGGTGGGCAACTATGGTTTTCTTGTTGAACCGGTTTTCTTTTGGCCCGATGCGCGTCTGGCGATGTACGATAAAATTATGCGCCCTGAGCATTTAGCGCGGCTGCCAAATTTACCCGCCAACGAAGAGGCGCGTGCAACGGTGCTGCACATGCGCGAGGAGCTTGCCGCTTTGTTTGTGGCTGAGGGGGCGGTCTCAATGCAGTTGGGAAAATTCTACCACTACGATAAAGCCCTGAAACCAGAGGCTTGGGCGCTGCTGCAAAAGATGAAAAGTGTAGTTGATCCGGCGCGTGTTGTGAACCCAGGTGCATTGAAGCTCTGACGGCGCATTGACCACACCAAGGCCATCGCCTATCCATCGACCTTAACACTATGCCTTCAGGGGATAAGAACATGCGCGCAGTTGTCATTTCTCAAAACGGCGGCCCAGAAACTCTGAAAATTTCTGAAGCACCGATCCCTGAGCCCGCCGAAGGTCAGGTGCGGATTAAAGTTGCCTACTGTGCGCTCAATCCGCTCGACACCCACAGTCGTGCGGGCCGCATCAAGTGGGGCGTGCCTGCCATGCCGTTTATCTCCGGCTATGAATATTCGGGTCGGGTGGAAAAGCTGGGTGTGGGGGTTGATGCCGCCCTGATGGGCAAGCGCGTCGCGTCGGCAGGCAGTTGGGGCGGGTGTGCTGAATTCGCCGTTGCTCCTGCAAAAAGCCTGGTCCAGATCCCTGAGGGGATCGATTGGAAATTAGGCACGGTTTACTACACCTCGACACTCACGGCCTGGCACATGCTCCATACCATGGCGCGCATGAGCAAGGGTGATGTGGTGGTCGTGCACTCAGCCGCAGGTGCCGTGGGTGTGATGACCACCCAAGTCGCCAAAGATGCTGGTGGTGTTGTGATTGGCTTGGTCGGTTCGGCTGACAAAGCCGCCTATGCGAAATCGTATGGGTGCGATCATGTCATCAATGAAAAAGACGATGCCGACTGGCCCAAGAAAGTGAAAGAGCTTTTGGGTGGACGAGGCGCAGACATTATTATTGATGGGAATGCTGGGCCAACCGCGCCGAAGAACCTTCAATGTTTGGCGCCCATGGGTCAGGTAATTTACATCGGGGCGATGGCAGGCCAAGCGCCTGATGTAAACATCTCAGGGCTGATTGCGGGCTCGGCGGCAGTGCGCGGCTTTGTGATGTATCACGGCATGGCCAAAACCAAGGGCGCTGAATTCAAAGAAGTTCATGAGAAGCTGATCAGTGGCAAGTGGAGGTTCCCGCTCAACCCGCCGATCCCGCTGGACCACATTGCCAAGGCGCA
>JANLSL010000529.1:0-2764 GCA_031362385.1 Alphaproteobacteria bacterium
GCGGCATTATGTAGCAGTTGCACCAACGTCCCTATGGGATTTGGCGGGATTTGGCGAGACAATGTGGGATGGCTCGCTCTCACGTCGTAACAGGATTGGAATACCGATACGCCCGCTTGCTTGGTCTTCAAGCAACGTCACAAAACGGGGAACGCGCCGCTAATCTGGCGCATATCCGTGCGGTGATCCTGCTTTTTGAGCCGCATTGGGATAGTGATGCGGTGAGGCCAGTTGCACCGCGCACGCCGGTGCGGTGGCGACGGAAGGGTGACGGTTTCAAGTTTGCCGTTCAGGCCTTACGTGAAGCTAAAAGGCCACTTTCTGCTACGGAAATAGCAATCCGCGCGCTTGACCTTTCAGGCATTGATTTACCGCCTGCCAGCTATCATCGGATTATTGGGACCGACTTGTCTTATGGGTTGAGACGATTGTTCGGGGACGCTTTGCAAATAATTGAAGGCAGGCCGCGCCGTTATCGGCTTATGCCGCCCACTTCCAATATCCCGTCCACTGGCGCGACTGGCGAGCGTTCATCGCAGCGGTCGTGACCATCGCGGCTTGGCGTCCGTTATCGACGCGCCGGTGATCCTCGCGCCATGCCGCTTCACCCGCATAGGCGTTGAGATACGGTCCGGCGATATGGTGGTGCGTTCCGGTTTCCATGCGGCGAAGGCGGCTAAAGAAGCTCTCGGCCTGATTAGTGCAAACGCCCTTGTCCATGAACTGGACCGAGTGATTGACGCGGTGCGTATCCCAACCGGCGTGAAGGGCATCCCAGCCCGAACCTTCGTCGGCATGGATCGTTGCCAGCGTTTCGACGTGATCGCGCACCAAGGACACTGCATCGCCCTCTGAGCGGCACAGGAAGGGCAAGGAACGCCCGCCACGCTCGCGCATGATCACAACGCACTGGCGCTTGCCTGAGCGGTTATAAGACAGGCGACGATCAACGCGGTTCGCCTTTTCGTTTTCAGGCTTCACATATCCGCCGAAATAGGCACCGTCGATTTCGACAATCCCGCCAAGCATCCGGCCTTGCTGTTCAACCACCATCGCTTCGCGCAGCTTGTGCGTGAGAACGAACGCCGTTTTGTATTGGCAGCAAAGATCGCGGCTCAACTGGAGTGCAGCAACACCCTTCGCACCGTTCACGAAAATGACGATGGCAGCGAGCAAGTCAGTGTATGACATCTTGCGGTTGGCAAAGATCGTGCCCGACGTGACGCTGAATTGATGATGACAGCCAACGCACTTGAAACGGCGGCGTGTCGAGATCGCATAGCTTTCGACACAACCGCAACGCGGGCAAACCGCTTCGCCGTCCGTGTCAGCCCAACGCATCGCCTTGAACGTGTCATAGGCCTTATCTTCGCCCATGCTGAAAACAGCCTTGAGGCTGAGGGTGCGGGCGGCGGCGGTGAGTAGAAAATGTTGTGCCATGTGTCGTATCCGTTAGCTTATCTAACGAATATGTAAGGTTTGACCCTATCACTTGCAATAGGAAATATAACATTTATGTTAGGTTTCATTCACAAAGGAACCTGCCATGACTGTGACGAGCGCGGACTTTGCCGACCGAGCAAAGCGATACCTGAAAGCTGAATTGAAAAGGGCTGGCGTCGGTTACAAGGAACTAGCGGTTCGGCTGACAGCAATGGGATTGCCAGAATCAGAAGGGTCAATCACGGTGAAGATCAACCGGGGGGCTTTTCCAGCATGGTTTTTGATCGCCGCAGTGGAATCTATCGGTGCATCGTCATTGCGACTCTCGGATGGCTGAGCTTGGCAGCTTCCCTACCACAGCAAGGCGCTCAGCACGGTAATCCCGCAAGCGAGCGCACCAACGGCTCCGACTTGAAGCACATTGCAGCGGCCCTCGAAAAGCTGCCACAAGCTTCGCACCCAGATACAGGCTGCAATCAAGGTAAGGATAACCGTAAATCCGATTTGTGCGCTCAGTGGAAAGCTGCCGACGCTGCCAAGGAATCGGCTGACTGGACCCGACGAACCTTTAAGCTCAGCGTCGCTGGTCTTGTTGTCGGTTTTCTCACTCTTGCTGCTGCTGCCTTTGCAGCTTGGTATGCACGCCATGCTGCAATTGAAACCAAACGTAGTGCCGACTTTGCAGGAAGAATGGCGTTCGACGCGCCGGTTGGGATAGCTGCCGCCGTCGAAGCCAATAACGCTATGCGTGAGGCCAACACAATCGCCAAGGATAACAGCCACCGGGAGTTGAGAGCATACCTGTCTGCCAAATCGCTCACCATCGAAAAGTCTGAATGGGACGATGATAAATTTTCTCTGTTTATCAGCATTGCTAATCACGGGCAGACGCCCGCTGTTGTTCAAAAAATCGTATTCAAAGCATTCTGGGTTTTTGATGGCGGCTGCACAGTATTGATCGAATACGATCAAAAAACCATTTTTAAATGCCATCGAGACACGCCGGTTCAATTCCCATTTAGTTTCAACGGTGCTTTTGAGAATTGTGACGACAGCGGTCACGTTTTTGTTGTTGGCCGCATTGATTACCGTGATGCGTTTGGAAAAAACCAAAAAGACAGTTTTGGCTGGCAAACCCCGAGCGAGGAGTATGGCCCGTTTTACGACATTGACCTCCCCGCGCAGTTTCACAGCTATTCGCTCGATTCCGCTCTTGCTCTGATCAAAGAGCGGCGAGGAAAAAAGGATTCCGGCAAATAGTAGTTTTATCAGCCCGCTAATCACGCGCCGCACCCCTTGGTGCAACTGCTACATAATGCCG
>JANLSL010000531.1:0-5945 GCA_031362385.1 Alphaproteobacteria bacterium
TCGGCATTACGATAAACCGCAACCTCACGATGGAACCTGATCCACCCGCCCGCCGTGCGCTCGTAGCGGCGCACCGCAAAGGCCTCAGTGTCAAAAAGTTTGCGATCCTTTTGGCCTTCGATGAAAGTGTAAATGGACCCGACGCCGTACTGAACAACTTGCTTGCCAGCCGTGTCGCCCTCAACCTTAATGAAGGCATCAAGCTTTTGTGCTGGGTCTGCAAAATTAATTGTGGATGCGGCTTGGGCCGCCGCAGGAGCAACCGCCGCCATCATGCCCCCTGCCATGGAGAGCAAACTCAACATCTCGCGCCGGTCGCGCATATCGTCGGTGTTCATTTCGCACCCCCAGCTTTTGCTGCGGCGCTCTTGGCATCGGCGCGTTTGGCATCAACGCGTTTTTTAAAATAGCTCCAGCTTGACTCATTGGGCCCGGTGACTTCGGTGGGGGCTTCCAACATTGCGGGGTCGCGTTTGGTCCAATAATCCAAAAGCTCACGCGGTAACGCAGCAACCGACTTAATTTTCTTCGAGCGCACTTGGCTCAGCAACCAGCCGCGCCGCTGTCCCATCTCCATCCAGGGAAACCAATTTCCAACCCGGGTGTTGGCCCCGACCATGGACACAGAGGGCCGCGATGTGTCGGCAAGCTCAGCGACCGACGCAAAATAGGTATAAAGCTCGGCAAATTTGTAGGTATTGCTTTGAGAATACAACGGATAGTCGTCCACAGGCATTTCTGATGGTTTGATCGCCAGCACATCGCGCGTGAAGCAAACTTTATCAGCCAACAGTGAGGTTTGCGGGGCCGAGCGGAATTCACCACTTGAAGGGTCGTTTCGCAGGTGGAGCACTTCAACTTTTCGCTCGGTGAATGGGTTATTCCACGTCTCCATGGGTTTGCCGGTCGCAATGTCGGTGTAGATGCCGGCCTCTTTGCCCAGGCGCAGCCAGCCAGTGCTGGTTTTTTTCAGGCGCTGCACACTAAACAAATTGAAATCAAATACATGAGTGCCGCCCAGATGCGGCATCCAGGCAAACACGCTGCCGGTTGCCCACTGCACCGACTGCGCCCCGCTCACATCGCCGGTGGCCCTTAAGAAAGCGTCAAGTTTGGCGGCATCGTCGTCGAGCTTTAACTTGCGCGGTGTTGCAGCCACCGCTTCGCTAGCACCGAGTGCTGTGGCCCCGGCCATGGCCAAGGCTGCGCGCCGATTCCAAGACCCCAAAGCGTTACTGAAAGAAGCAGCCTGGGGTTCTTGTGTCATGCTCATGCCTGATTAAAATCGGTGTCTTCAACACCGCCGGTGGTGGTGTCATCAGCCCAGGCCTGCTCGCGCTGTCGTTCGGCGAACTTGGCCCCGATGATGGCAACTTCATACAAAAGCATCAACGGAACGGCCAAGCCAACCTGACTGATCACATCGGGCGGGGTCACGATGCCCGCAAAAATAAAAATGCCAACAATCGCGTAACGGCGCTGTGCTGCCAGATCGGCTGCAGTAATAATTCCCACCCGCGCTAGCAACACGAGCAACACTGGCATTTGAAAACTAATGCCAAAGGCAAAGATCAGCGTCATCACCAATGACAAATAATCGGCCACGCGTGGTTCAAGTTGGATCGGCAGAATAGTTTGGTCGGCAGTGGTTTGGAAACCTAACAGGAATTTCCAGGCCAGCGGCATGACGAAGCTATAAACCAACAGCCCACCCAAGAAAAACAAGACGGGACTTGCCAACAGGAAAGGCAAAATCGCCGCACGTTCGTGTTTATAAAGTCCGGGGGCGACGAACGCCCACAACTGGTTGGCAAAGATCGGGAACGTACAGAACGCAGCGGCGAAGAATGCCACTTTCATTTGGGTGAAAAAATTCTCGGCCAAATGCGTGTAAATCATGCGGTTGGTGCTGCCGCCAACTTCTTTCATCGCCGCAGCCAACGGCTGCATCAGAAAATTGAAGATATACTCAGAGAAGTACATCGCCACCATAAAGCCAATCACCAACGAGAGGCTGGCGTAGAACAAGCGCTTGCGCAACTCGATCAGGTGTTCAAGCAGCGGCATCGTGTGTGAGTCGGGGTTCTCGGCCATGGCGGATGATGTGCTGGCGTAAGTGCGCTGGGCCTTACGTTGATGCTCCAACTTGGGGGGCCGGAACTTGGGGGGCCGGTGTGGGTTGTGCTGCTGGAGGCGCGGCTGAAGCAGGGGTTGCAGGTGGCGGATCAAGTTGTGTGGCTGATTCTATTTCGCTGCGGGTTGACGATACAGTCTCGCCCAATTCACGCGCGAACTCCCCGGTGGGGTCCATCAGCTTCTGAACTTCACCACCAACATCAGCAGTGGCCACCCTGGTCACGGCGTTCTTTACTTCTTCAAGTTCTGACTCGCGCACCATGTCGTTCCAGTGCCCCTGGAACTCGCCTGCCATTTTACGGGCCTTGCGCATCATCTGGGCACCCGCGCGCATCGCTTTGGGTAATTCTTTCGGGCCTAGCACCATTACGGCAACCAAGCCGATCAACGCAATTTCGTCCCACCCCAAATCAAACATACCCGCAAATTCCTCGTGCGCGTCAAACGGTGCCCGACGCGACTTAAACCGTTAAGTCGGGGTGGCGTCTTTTTCCTTAGCGCCGTCCAACGTTTTGGCCGGTGCCGCCGCGTCTTCAGTAGTTTCTTCCTTCAGGCCGCGCTTGAAGGCGTTGATGCCCTTCGCAACATCGCCCATCAGGCGGGGAATTTTGCCAGCCCCAAATAACAGCAAGACCACCGCCAAAACGATGACCCAATGCCAAATGCTAAATGAACCCATGTGTGTTTCTCCCTGTCACAGGGCCAGGCCTCGCCCAGCCGTTCCACAGCTACTATATAGGAACCATCGCAGAAAGACGGTAGTCGGGCAATCAAAAGCGACGATTATTTAGCTATTTCAAGACGATGAAGAAGGCTCTTCAGTATCCTCAGCAGCCGTTTCGGCTGGGGCTAAGGGCTCGAGGGCCTCGTCAGACTCGTCGGTATCAAACGGAGCCAGATCGCCATCGGTGGCACGGGTGGCGTAAGCCCCTACGCCGCGACGGCTATCAAGCAGGCCAGCGGCCTTGAGTTCATCCAGACCCGGCAGGTCTTGAATGGACTCCAACCCAAAGTGGTCGAGGAAGGGCGCGGTCGTGCCCCACATGACCGGACGGCCGGGCACGGGCTTGTGGCCCTTGGGTTTAATCCAGCCTTCTTCCAGCAAAATGTCGAGTGTACCGGTCGAGACAATCACGCCGCGAATTTCTTCGATTTCGGCGCGGGTCACTGGTTGGTGGTAGGCAATGATGGCCAAAGTCTCGATGGCGGCGCGCGAGAGTTTGCGCGGCACCAGCTTTTCCAAGTGCAGCCGCTCGCCCAAGGATGGATCGGTGCGGAAATACCAACGCCCACCGGCTTGCACCAAATGCACACCCCCTTCGGCGTACTGGGCACGAAGTTCTTCAAGTACGCCTGTGACGTCTGACCCCTCGCCCAAGCGCTCGCCAATGGCGCGCTCAGTGAGTGGTTCTTTGGTGGCAAACAAAAGCGCCTCTGCCACACGCAAGTCTTCGCCACGACGACGTTTGATCTCGTCTTCGCGCCCTGCGGCAATTTCCGCCACGGCTTCATGCACGGCAGCCGGTTCAGGCAATGCGGTTGCTTCAATGTCATCACTGAGGCGTGTGGTATCGGGGGTGGCAGGACTAGTCATTGGCAATTTCGGTTCTATTGGCAGGTTTCAAGAAAATCGGAGCGAAGGCAGCATCTTGGCGGATATCAGCTTTACCCTGACGGACCAGTTCAAGCGCTGCGATGAGTGTCGTACTGATCGCCGAGCGGCGCATCAAGGGCTGACGGATGCCGCGGGGCAGAAAATCGAGCAAAGTGGTCCAATCAGGCACGCCGGGCAGGATGGTGCGCAACCGTTCAATGGCCTCGTCAATCGAGTACAAGTCAAAAGGCTCGATCTCGAGGGCCTTGACGGCCTTGTCGCGGTGCTGAGCGGCATAGGCCTTGAGCAAGTCATACAGTGACACGTCATAGACCGGACGCAGGGTAATCGGCAGGTCTTCTTCCATGCCACGACGGAAGAAGTTGATGCCGTCGATCGGCAGCGCAAACAAGTTGCGCCCAGCGCCCTGCATAGCCTCCAAGCGCAACAGCTGAAATTTAAGCGCTTCGGCCATTTCTTCGGCAGAAGGCTGATCGCCATTGTCTTCTGGCGGCAGCAGCATTTTAGACTTGAGGTAGGCCAACCAGGCGGCCATGACCAAATAGTCGGCCGCGACTTCAAGCTGTAATTCTTGGGCGGTTTCAATAAACCGGACGTACTGCTCGGCCAGGGCCAGAATTGAAATGTGTTTCAGGTCGACCTTTTGGTCGCGGGCCAAGGCCAGCAATACGTCGATGGGGCCTTCGTAGGCCCCAAGTGACAATACAAAATTCGCCATCGACCCCAGCTCGCGCAGGGCGGGATCTGCATCTTCTTCAAATGCCGGAGCATCAGTGGCAGGTGTTTCGTTCATATTGGCGCGTTCGTATTCTTCTTAGAGGCCAGAAAATTAGAGGCCAGACAACCGGGCAATGAGTTGGACAACCCAGTCGGCGATATTCAAGACAACCCAACCCACCGGGTTGAGGTTAACCCCAATAGCGTTCCCCAGTAGCGGCAGCCCCACCATCAGCACGAGTAGCGGCAACATGCCGTATTTCTCCACCCGGGCCAAGCGCTGCGCCAAGCTTTCAGGAAGCAGTCCAACCAACACTTTGCCCCCATCAAGTGGGGGGATAGGTAGCATATTAAGAACGGCAAGCAATATGTTGATAACTAATCCCGTTTCGAAAGTTGCTTGGGCCAGGTTTTGAGACGCAGCGGGCAGCGAATCGACCATGCCCAGGAGCCGGGCCGACACCATCGCCAGAAACACGTTCATGGCGGGGCCGGCAAGCGCCACCCACATCATATCGCGGCGTGGGTTTTTGAAACGGCGCTGGTCAACGGGAACCGGCTTGGCCCATCCAAAAAGAAACGGCGAACCTGCTAATTTCAGCATGACTGGCAATACAATAGTGCCAACCGGGTCGATATGGCGCAGCGGATTAAGGGACATGCGGCCAAGGTCTTTGGCCGTGGTGTCGCCGAGTAAATTGGCAGCATAAGCATGTGCGGCCTCATGCAGGGTGATGGCCAGCAGTGTCGGCACCCCAAAAGAAATGATCGTTTCAATCAAAGATAGCTGACTATCCACGGCGCAGCCGGATCATCAGATCGAGATCAAGACTGGCAGCGATTTCAGCACTGAGGGGCGCACGCGGCTTGAGACGAATCGCAGCAGAGTCATTCAAGGCTTTCAGACCGCGCGGCCCAAGTGTGCCCGTACCGCGCGCCACAGCCTCCATCTCGGCCATTTCGCCATTGCAGTGAAGCACCACATCGCACCCCGCACTGAGTGACTTTGAGGCACGCTCATCATAAGGCCCCGTCAGAGCAGCCATCGACAAATCATCACTCATCACCAAGCCATCAAAGGCCAGCTCACCACGAATGATCTCATCGAACATTTTTTTGGATTGGGTGGCAGGCGTGGTGGGGTCGATGGCGGTGTAAATCACATGGGCGGTCATCGCGAAGGCCAAAGGTTTTGGTGCAAGCGCTGCCCAGGCTTGGTAGGGCTTGAAATCACTCGCGCGTAATGTCGCCACGTCAGCCTCAACAATCGGAAGGTGCTTATGGCTGTCGGCGGTGGCCCGCCCGTGCCCTGGAATGTGTTTGATCACGGGGACCACACCCGAATCAATCAGTCCCTCGGCGGCAACGGGGGCTAGGGCCGCAACAACATGGGGGTTGGTGCTAAATGCCCGGTCGCCTATTACGTCATGGGCGCCGGGAACGGGAACATCCAGCAACGGCGCGCAATCGACATCAA
>JANLSL010000541.1:0-1679 GCA_031362385.1 Alphaproteobacteria bacterium
CAACCGCATCGTGGTCATTCAGGGCTTGGCTAGGGCAACGTCTTCAAATACCATAACTGGTAGCGGGCTATAAGGCCGCAGTTCGGAACATTTTCTGGGGGTTATCGATGAGAATCAGCGCATTTCGTGGCTTTGCTGCTGCGTGCATGGCGACCACAGCTGTCGTTGGCATTGTCCAACCGGCCTTCGCACAAATCGAAGAAATTATTGTCACAACACGCAAGCGCTCTGAGAGCCTGCAAGAAGTGCCGATTGTTGTAACCGCGTTCACCGCCGAGAATATCGAGCGCAAAGGCATTGCGTCACTGGCCGATGTGCTGAAGTACACCCCTGGTGTGCAAATCAACGAAGCTTTTACGCCGCAAGATCAGCGCGTCACGATTCGTGGATTGTCACCCACGCGCGGTCGTCCGAATGTCGCCGTGTTGCAAGACGACATCGACATTTCATCTGAATCACTACAAACCGCAGGCGGATCGCTGCTGATCAACCCGCGCTTGTTTGACATCGAGCGCGTTGAAATCGTCAAAGGCCCGCACTCGGCGCTGTATGGCCGCTCGGCATTTGCCGGTGCCATCAACTACATCACGAAAAAGCCTGGCAATGAGTTCGAAGGCAAAGGCGCTGTCGAGATCGGCACCTACGGCAAGTACGACATCAAAGGCAGCGTCAGCGGCCCGATGATCGCCGATAAACTCTCGGTGGGGGTCAATGCGTCCTATTGGAAATTCGACGGCTTCCACAAAAATACCGTCACCGGCAAGTACCTCGGCGGTTATGAAGGCAAAGGTGCGGGCGGCTCGATGGTATTTCGCCCGAACGACATTGTGAAGGTCACATTCCGCGGCGAGTTTACTGATGACAGTTCCGAGCCCTTGGCGCGTGGCGTATATGCACCGAACTTGAACGAAGCCGTTCCCGTGCAAGTGCGCACCGATATCGCGCCAGCCTTAGGCGGTTCTGTGACGCCGCGCGGCTTTTTGGTCAGCCCCTTGTTGACCACATTCCCGATTGTTTCAGGTGCCATTCCGGATGTTCGATCCGGCGGATTAATTGCGCGCATTAGCCCGAACCCACGCACGGGTAAGGATTATAGGGGCGTTGATCGCAAAATTTTCCGCACCACCTTGCGTGTTGAAGCCGACTTCTCGGCCACCGACTTCACCTCGCTGACACACTACGGTCATGGCCAAGTCCAGCAGCTCCTGGAACTTGCCAACGTCGGCGATGTCAATGCCTCGAAGGTTGCTCAGGAAATCAACTTCGACACCGATACCAAACTCCTCAGCCAAGAATTGCGCTTACAGTCCAAAAAAGACGGTGCATTCAAGTGGACCATTGGTGGCCTGTACTGGAACGAAAAAGCCAATCAATTCAGCCGCTCGCTGACTTGCTTTACATCATTCCCAACTCGCGTTCAGGTCGCCCCGGGCGTTGTCATTTCGGTGCCGGGTGGTAATCCAGCCTTGAATTGCGGGCCATTCGTGGCCGCTGTCGGAACCACGTTGCCCAGTAATCCTGAAAATTGGGGCCGTAACACGTTCCATTCATCCGCCTACTTCTTGGGCGACTACGACATCACCGAGAAGTTCTCGCTCAGTGTTGAAGCCCGGCAAACATGGGAACGCGAACACACCAAAGGGCCAGGCTGGACACACGGCATCGACCCCTTTGGCATT